>NZ_CAJPGZ010000013.1:0-252248 GCF_905339865.1 Burkholderia sp. BCC1993
CGGATCTGCCGGTGCATCGGCTTCAGGGTTCGCGCGTCGTCACGCGCTGTCGTCACGGGCGCGCATGTTTCATCGGCGCGTGTGGTGGTTTCATGCAGTGGTCCTATGTTTCGCGCTTCGCAACCGAACTTTGGGTATCGATATTCACGCTGCGTCAAATGATTCATCCCGACCATGTCGATCTTTTCCCCGCCTTTGAAAGCACGTGCAGATTGGGTATCGCCAGGCGTGCCGGTCGTTCCTGTCGCCCCGGCTCGCCAGTTTTTTTCACCGCGGCCGTTTCGGTTCGGCCGGTCATCAGTCACTCTTCTCTCGGTAAGGTGATGTCATGAAAACATCCAACAAGCAGCATGTCGGACTTGCCTCGTGGCGTCGGCGTACGCCGGCCATGATCGGAACGCTTGCCCTGTTCGGCATGATCGCAAGCGGCCCGGGTGCGGCGGCAGACTGGGTCTTTGCCGGGCAGGGTGTCGACAACACGCGCACCGCGCCGGACGAGCACGTCATCGGCATCGACAACGTCTCGCAGCTTGCGCCGCGCTGGACGCTGGATACCGACGGCAACGTGTCGGCCACGCCGACCGTCGCCAACGGCACCGTGTATGTGCCGGACTTCGGCGGCTCGCTGTGGGCGGTCGATGCCGCCAGCGGCAAGGTGAAGTGGAAGAAGAAGATCACCGAATACAGCGGTATCGACAACGATGCGTCGCGCACCAGCCCGGCCTACTGGGAAGGCACGCTGATCTTCGGGCAGGGCACCCAGGTTGCGAACAACCCGACCGGCGCGTTCGTGCTGGCAGCGAAGGCAGCCGATGGCGCGCCACTGTGGCGGACCAAGGTGGATTCGGATCCGACCGCGATCATTACCCAGTCGCCGATCGTCGATCGCGGCGTGGTGTATGTCGGCCTCTCGTCGCGTGCCGAGGCGCTCAAGGACAAGCCGACCTATCGCGGCGCGGTGGTCGCCCTCGACGCCAAGACCGGCAAGATGCTGTGGAAGACCTATATGGTGCCGAAGGGATATACCGGCGGCTCGGTGTGGGGCAACACGGCTGCGGTCGATCATGAAACCGGCCTGCTCTACGTGACCACGGGCAACAACTTCTCGGTCCCGCCGGGTCACTGCCGTTACCCGACCCAGAAGAACTGCAAACCCGATACGCCGGCCAACATGATCGACAGCTTTGTCGCGCTCGACCTCAAGACCGGCAGGATCGTCTGGCATAGCCGCACGTTGGCGGCCGACATGTCGACCAACTACGACCACGACGACGGCCCGGACTACGATTTCGGCTCGGGGCCCAACCTGTTCAAGGCGACCATCAACGGGAAGGAGAGGACGTTGGTGGGCGCAGGCGCGAAGAGCGGCGTGTACTGGGCGCTCGATCCCAAGACCGGCAAGGTGGTCTGGCAGACGCAGGTCGGCCCGGGCAGCCTGCTGGGCGGCATGCTGTGGGGGACGGCCGCCGACGGCAAGCGCATCTACGTTTCGATCGGCAACCTGGACGGCAAATCGATCGACGTCGACAACGGTCCGAACGGCCAGAAGACGACCAAGGGCGGCATCTGGGCGGCGGTCGACGCCGCCACCGGCAAGGTGCTGTGGCGCACGGCCGACCCGCAGGGCAAGATGGACACGGTGGCGATGTCGGCCGCAAACGGGGTCGTCTATGCCGGCTCGCTGGCCGGGACGGGCGCGAGCATGTATGCGCTCGATGCGGCGACGGGCGAGATCAAGTGGAGCTACGAGAACAACGGCGCGGTGGTGTCGGGCGCTGCCATCGTCGACGGGTCGGTGTACTGGGGGGCGGGCTACCACACGAAGGTGCTCGGTCTGCCGTACGACGGCACGAGTCACAAGCTCTACGCGTTTGGTCTCGCCGCCAAGCAATAAGCGCAACGCAGATACCGGCGTACGCGGATGACGGGTTGCTCGTGCGCCGGCGCAAGCCCGGGCAGGCGGATCAAGAGGCGCAACGCTGGACACCGGGGCGCGCGCTGCGCTCCGGACCCTGTTCCAGTCTTGCGGGAGAGACGATATGGTTCTTCGACAAAGTATCGGTCGTTGGCGGGGGGTGTCCTTCGAGGTCGCCGCATGGGATGGCGCAGGCGCGCAGGTCGACCTCTCCTGTGGCTGCATGTTTGCCCGCGAGGCGACGGGCGATGGCCCGACCGGCGGGTTACGCCATCTCGACCTCGCACTGTCGGGGGCACTCACCGGCTTGCGGCGCGAGGGCCGTTTCCTGGCCGCGCCGATGGAAACGCTGTGGATCAGCCATCCGCCCGCGGGCATCGCGGCGCGTTCCTTGTTGCTGGTCGGGCTCGGCGATCCGGACAGCTGGACGATCGAAAGAACCGCGGATGCCGTCGCCACGGCCGCGCGGACGGCGATGCAGCAGGGTGTCGAAAGCGCAGCCTTTGCGCCGAGCATACTCGACGGCGGGCTGACGACCGCCGCCACCGAAGGCATGCCGCAAGCCATGGTGAAGGCCGTGCTGGCCGTGATCGACACCCGGTATCGGGTCGCGGAGCTGGGTCTCGCTGCGCCCCCCGCGCTGCGCCGCTGGGTCTTCGACGTCGGTGCGGCGCGCTTCGACGGCGCCGTGGAGCATTTCGGCAACGCGCTTGCAGCCGCACGGACCTGACCGACCCTGTCTGGACGTCGCGTACGGCATCTCATGACGCCGCATCCGGACAAACCCCTCCTCATCGAAATCCGCCCCAAACCCCCGCCATACAAGCCGCTGCCCGCGCATAGTGGTTTCCACCCATAGTCGCAAATAGTCAAGAACAGGTCGCCGGCGGTCGTCTTGCGGTGAATATGGCTCGTTACTTTTACTCCCACGATGCAGGCCGGGACGCACTTCGCGCACC
Source organism: Burkholderia sp. BCC1993 (assembly GCF_905339865.1). NCBI lineage: Bacteria > Pseudomonadati > Pseudomonadota > Betaproteobacteria > Burkholderiales > Burkholderiaceae > Burkholderia > Burkholderia sp. BCC1993. The sequence continues at coordinate 2,875 of NZ_CAJPGZ010000013.1, forward strand.
GTCGGACATCGGTCCAACCGGAGGGGAGAAACATGAAGTCGACAAAGATCGCCGCGTTCGTCGCGGCCGTGCTGGCGACCGGCGCGTTCGCGACCGCGGCGCAGGCCGAAACGGATGCCGCGACCTGCCGCAACGTACGCTTCGCGGATATCGGCTGGACCGACATCACGTCCACCACGGCGCTCGCGTCGACGGTGTTCGAAGGGCTCGGCTACAAGCCGACGACGACGATCGCATCGGTGCCGATCTCGTTCGCCGGCCTGAAGAGCAAGCAGCTGGACATCTCGCTCGGCTACTGGTGGCCGGTGCAGCAGAAGCAGCTCCAGCCGTTCCTCGACAGCAAGTCGATCAACGTGGTCGAACCGCCGAACCTGTCGGGCGCGAAGGCGACGCTCGCGGTGCCGAGCTATGAGTACCAGGCCGGCCTGAAGACCTTCGAGGACATCGCGAAGCACCGCGCGGAGCTCGACGGCAAGATCTACGGGATCGAGCCGGGCAGCAGCGCGAACGCGACGATCCAGAAGATGATCGACACGAACCAGTACGGCCTCGGCGGCTTCAAGCTGGTCGAATCGAGCGAGGCGGGGATGCTCGTCACGGTCGAGCGCGCGATCCGCGACAAGAAGTGGGTCGTGTTTCTGGGTTGGGAACCGCATCCGATGAACATCCAGATCAGCATGAACTACCTGTCCGGCGGCGACGCGTCGTTCGGCCCGAACTACGGCGAAGCGCGCGTGTACACGCTGACGGCGCCCGACTTCATCTCGCGCTGCCCGAACGCGGGCAAGCTCGTCGAGAACCTGCGCTTCACGACGCAGCTGGAGAACCAGCTGATGCAGTCGGTGATGAACAAGACGAAGCCGGCCGACGCCGCGAAGGCGTACCTGAAGAAGAATCCGCAGGTGCTCGATGCCTGGCTCGCCGGCGTCAAGACGTTCGACGGCAAGGACGGCCTGCCTGCCGTGAAGGCCTATCTCGGCCTGTAACGGCCCGCGCGCGCCGCGAGTGTGCGGCGCGCAGCAAAAAATCATCTGCAGTACGACGGAAATCGAGCGGCACGAACCGAAGCAAACGAGGGCACTCAGCATGAACCACGAAGTCATCATCACCTGCGCGGTCACCGGCGCGGGCGATACGGTCGGCAAACATCCGGCGATTCCGGTCACGCCGAAGGAAATCGCGGCCGCCGCGATCGAGGCCGCGAAGGCCGGCGCGACGGTGGCGCACTGCCACGTGCGCGATCCGCAGACGGGCCGCGGCAGCCGCGACCCGAACCTGTACCGCGAAGTGGTCGACCGGATCCGTTCGGCGGACGTCGACGTGATCATCAACCTGACGGCCGGCATGGGCGGCGATCTGGAGATCGGCCCGGGCGAAGACCCGATGCGCTTCGGAAAGGGTACCGACCTCGTCGGCGGCCTCACGCGTCTCGCGCACGTCGAGGAACTGCTGCCGGAAATCTGCACGCTCGACTGCGGCACGCTGAATTTCGGCGACGGCGACTACATCTACGTGTCGACGCCCGCGCAACTGCGCGCTGGCGCCAAGCGCATCCAGGAACTCGGCGTGAAGCCGGAACTGGAAATCTTCGATACGGGCCATCTGTGGTTCGCGAAGCAATTGCTGAAGGAAGGACTCCTTGACGATCCGCCGCTGTTCCAGCTGTGCCTCGGCATTCCGTGGGGCGCGCCGGCCGACACCGGCACGATGAAGGCGATGGTCGACAACCTGCCGCCGGGCGCGCACTGGGCGGGCTTCGGGATCGGCCGCATGCAGATGCCGATGGTCGCGCAGGCGATGCTGCTCGGCGGCCACGTGCGCGTGGGTCTCGAAGACAACATCTGGCTCGATCGCGGCGTGCATGCGACCAACGGCACGCTCGTCGAGCGTGCGCGGGAAATCGTCGAACGGCTCGGCGGCCGCGTGCTGACGCCGGCCGAAGGGCGTCGCAAGCTCGGCCTGCCGGCGCGTGGCGAGCGTCTGCTCGAACGCCGCGCGGTGGCCGAGTTCGCGTGAGTTTCAACGCTGATTCCGCTTCAATGCGGCGGGGCGCACGGGTGCGCCGCCGTCCGATTCTCCTCGATTTGAAGGATGTGTTGACATGGCAGTGAAGACCGACATCAAGACGTTCGCCGCGATCGGCACCGGCGTGATCGGCAGCGGATGGATTTGCCGTGCGCTCGCGCACGGTCTGGACGTGGTCGTGTGGGACCCCGCGCCGGACGCGGAAGCGCGCTTGCGCGCGAGCGTCGCGAATGCATGGCCCGCGCTCGAGCGCGTCGGCCTCGCGCCGGGCGCCGATCCCGCGCGGCTGCGCTTCGAGTCGACGATCGAGGCCTGCGTCGCCGACGCGGACTTCATCCAGGAAAGCGCACCCGAGCGCGAGGCGCTGAAGCTCGAGCTGCACGAACAGATCAGCCGCGCGGCGAAGCCCGACGCGATCATCGCATCGTCGACGTCGGGGCTGCTGCCGACCGACTTCTATGCGCGGGCGACGCATCCGGAGCGCTGCGTGGTCGGTCATCCGTTCAATCCGGTCTACCTGCTGCCGCTCGTCGAAGTGCTCGGCGGCGCGCGCACCTCGCCGGAAGCGGTCGAGGCGGCGATGGCGATCTATCGCAAGCTCGGCATGCGGCCGCTGCACGTGCGCAAGGAAGTGCCGGGCTTCATCGCGGACCGGCTGCTCGAAGCGCTGTGGCGCGAGGCGCTGCATCTCGTCAACGAGGGCGTCGCGACGACCGGCGAGATCGACGATGCGATCCGCTTCGGCGCGGGCATTCGCTGGTCGTTTATGGGCACCTTCCTGACCTATACGCTGGCAGGCGGCGACGCGGGCATGCGACACTTCATGCAGCAGTTCGGCCCCGCGCTCGAACTGCCATGGACGAAGCTGGTCGCGCCGAAGCTGACCGACGAACTGATCGACAGCGTCGTCGAAGGCACGAGCGAGCAGCAGGGCACGCGCAGCATCAAGGAACTCGAACGCTATCGCGACGAGTGCATCACCGAGGTGCTGAAGGCGATCGCCGCGGTGAAGGCGCGGCACGGAATGCGATTCGAGGACTGAACGAACATGACAGGCGATACCCCGCTGACGATCTATCGCGACGTCGTGCGGCCCGAATGGGTCGACTACAACGGCCACCTGCGCGACGCGTTCTATCTGCTGATCTTCAGCTTCGCGACCGATGCGCTGCTGGACCGCATCGGTCTCGACGACGCCGCGCGTCGCGAGCGGGGCCGCTCGGTCTACACGCTCGAAGCGCACGTGAACTATCTGCAGGAGATCAAGGAGGGCACGCGCGTGCGCGTCGATGCGCGGGTGCTCGCGCACGACGCGAAGCGGCTGCACCTGTATCTCGAACTGTTCGCCGACGGGCACGACGGCGCGGTGTCGGCGAGCGAGCAGATGCTGCTGCACGTCGACACGCGCGACGGCGCGAAATCGGCGCCGTTCGACGACGACGTCGCCGCACGCGTGGCCGAACTGCATGCGGTGCAGCGCGATTGCGCGGCACCTGCGTATGCGGGCCGCGTGATCGGCCTGCCGCCGCGCCGCTAGCGTCGGCGTTCAACTTTCGACCTTCGACCGCGGAGCGCACACGATGCTCGAACCGGAAATCGCGGCGTTCGTCGCGGCCGTCGACGCGTGGTATCCGGCCGACGCGGCGGCGCGCTCGCCCGACGAGCAACGCCGCGTCTACGATCGCTTCGCGGCCGCGTGGACGCCCGCCGAACTGCCGGCCGGCATCGTCCGGCACGATGCGGTGTGGCATGCGCCGGACGGACACGCGATCGCGCTGCGGCGCTACGCGCCCGCGCAGGGCGAGCCGCGCGGCACCGTGCTGTTCTTTCATGGCGGCGGCTTCGTCGTCGGCTCGCTCGACAGTCATGCGTTGATCACCGCGCAACTGGCGGCCGACACGGGGCTTGCCGTGATCGCGGTCGACTACCGGCTCGCGCCCGAGCATCGCGCGCCGGCTGCGCTCGACGATTGTCTGGCCGTCACGCGCGCCGCGCGCGACGCAGCGCGCTGGCCGTTCGACGCGTGCGCGCGACCGCTGACGCTCGCCGGCGACAGTGCCGGCGGCAATCTCGCGGCCGCCGTCGCGACCGCGCTGCGCGATGCGGGCGAAGGCGGCATCGACGGGATCGCGCTCGTCTATCCGATGCTCGGCTTCGAACCGCAATCGCCGGCGCGCGAAACCGAGGCACACGCGCCGATGCTGACGCTCGACGACGTCCATCGCTATCGCGCGTTGTACTGGGGCGGTGAAGGCGACGATGCGCCGGGCGATGACGATCCGCTGTTGCGCGCCTCGGTGCCGCTCGCGGCGGCGCGTTTCGACGGCCTGCCGCCCGTGCTCGCGATCGGCGCGGAACACGATCCGCTGCGCGACGATGCGCGCGTCTATGTCGAACACATTCTTGCGGCCGGCGGCGCCGCGCGTTACTGGATGGGAGAGGGGCTGGTGCACGGCTGCTGGCGCGCGCTCGGAACGAGCCCGCAGGCGGCGCAGATGCACCGGATGATCGGCGGGTTTCTGCTCGCACCACACGCGTAGCGGGCGTTTTCCGGGAGGCAACGATGCAGGCAGCGCAACACCGTATCGAGGACTGGCGGACCTTTTCCGCCGACGCGGCCATTGCGGCGGCGACGATCGGCGAGGGTGCGGTGAACGTCGAGTGGAGCGACACGCGACGATCGCCGTTTCACTTCGACTGGTTGCGCGACAACTGCGCGTGTTCCGCGTGCGTGCATGCGCTCACGCGCGAACAGGTGTTCGAGATCGCCGATGCGCGCGAGGATCTGTCGGCGCTCGTCGTGCATGTCGAAACGGACGGCGCCCTGCACGTCGAGTGGAACGACGGGCATCGCAGCGCCTGGTCGCCGGGATGGTTGCGCGCGCATGCGTACGACGATGCGTCCCGCGCGGAACGCCAGGCCGCGCACGGGCGGCACGTGTGGACCGGTGACGATGCGACGGCGATCGGCGTGTTCGCGTGGCGTGACGTGATGGAGGACGACGGCGCGTTGCTCGCCTGGCTCGCCGCGTTGCAGCGCACGGGGCTGACGCTCGTCGAAGGCGTGCCGGCCGAACCCGGCCGGGTCGACCGGATCGCGCGGCGTGTCGGCCTGATCCGCGAAAGCAATTTCGGCGTGCTGTTCGATGTCGAATCGAAGCCGCGGCCGGACAGCAATGCCTATACGTCGCTGAACCTGCCGCCGCACACCGACCTGCCGACGCGTGAATTGCAGCCGGGCGTTCAGTTCCTGCACTGCCTCGCGAACGACGCAACGGGCGGAGACAGCGTGTTCCTCGACGGCTTCGCGCTCGCGGATGCGCTGCGGCGCGAATATCCGGACGATTTCACGCAACTTGCGTCGACACCGTTCGAGTTCTGGAACAAGAGTGCAAACAGCGACTACCGCTGTTCGGCGCCGGTGATCGGGCTCGATGCGCGCGGCAACGTGACCGAGGTACGCGTCGCGAACTTCCTGCGCGGGCCGCTCGACGCGCCGGCCGGCGCCGTCGCGGCCGTCTACCGCGCGTACCGGCGGTTTCTCGCGCTCGCGCGCGAGCCGCGTTTCCGCGTGCAGCGCCGGCTGCGGGCGGGCGACATGTGGGCGTTCGACAACCGGCGCGTGCTGCATGCGCGCACCGAGTTCGATCCGTCGACGGGCCGCCGGCATCTGCAGGGCTGCTACGTCGATCGCGACGAACTGCTGTCGCGCTGGCGTGTGCTGTCGCGTGCGCTGCCCGCGGCTGCCGCCGGGCGCTGATCGGCGCATTCGACTGCCGCATTCGGCTGCCGCATTCGACTCCGTTACGCATACCTCGCCGGGGAAAAAGCGCCCGGACGCAGGGCGCCCGGGCGAAGCCACCCGCTGCCGGGCGGCGGAGGTATGCGTTTCACAAAAAAAGACGAGCCCGCATGAGGGGCTCGTCCGGATCCAGCTTCTTCATCGCGCGATGCGCGGTGCGCCCGCCGGGGGCGCGTCGGCTTACTGGCCGAAAAAGACCGAGTCGCGTGCGTTCGACGACGCTGCGGCAGCCGGGGCGCCCGAGTGGACGACCGGAGCCGGTTGCGCGCCGTAGCCGCTGGCGTCGGCACCATGAACACGCGCTTCCGCCGACTGGATGTCGTTCGGGTAGTACGGGCTCGACACGCCCGGCTTGTAGCCGGCTTGTTCGAGCTGGACCAGTTCGTTGCGGACTTGAGCGCGGGTCACGGTGCTTTGTGCGAAAGCGCCGAACGAAGCGGACAGGGCGACAGCGGCAACAACTGCGGAAACGAGCGATTTCATGATGACCTCCGGTGTTTTATTGGGTTCGCTTGCGACACCATGTCTGCAGCGATTGACTAAATCTTAGTCACCGGGTCGTTCAGGGTAAACGCTGGTTTTGACGATAGATTGTTTCCAGGGCGGTAACAGTGGGACGCCGGATCAGGCTTTCATCCTGCTTTCGTTTCCGTAAGCGTAATAAGTATGAAGAATGTTGAGGCGACGCACGCGGGATTCAGCGCACCTCGGCGGCCGCGTCGAACGGCTTGGCGGGCGGACGGCCGGCGGGCGCGCCCGAACTCAGGAAACGCACGCCCGTCGCGGCTTCGGAAGCCTCCCACAGCAGCGCCGCGATGGCCACGTCGCGTGCCGCGCGCGGCACGCTCGCCGGTGCCGGCAGGCCGCGCGACTCGAGCCAGCCGGACGGTCCGAGGTACGCGCCGCCGGCGAGGTCGGGCGACGTCGCCGCATGAATCGCGGGCAACGCACCCTGCTCGGCCGGTTGCGCGAAATAGCGGTTCGCCGCGCGCATCAGCGCGGCGCGCGTGGGCGAACTGTCCATCGCGGGGCCGGCGAACTGCAGGTTGGTTGCCGCGTAGCCGGGATGCGCGGCGACGCTGATTCCCGCGAACCCCGCGCGCTGGAAGCGGCGCTGCAACTCGAGCGCGAACACCAGGTTCGCGAGTTTGCTGTCGCAGTACGCGAGATAACGGTTGTAACGGTGCTCGGCGCGCAGGTCGTCGACCCGGATCCGGCCGCCGCGGTTGAAGCCGCTCGACATCGTCACGACACGCGCGCGCCGGGCGGCGCGCAGCGCGGGCAGCAGATGGCCCGTCAGCGCGAAATGGCCGAGGTGGTTGGTGCCGAACTGCATCTCGAAGCCGTCGTGCGTGTGCCGTAGCGGCAGGAACATCACGCCGGCGTTGTTGCAGAGGATGTCGACGCGGCCGTGGCGGTCGGCGACGCCGGCGGCGAAGCGCTGGATCGACGCGAGATCGGCGAGGTCGAGCGTATCGACTTCGACCCGTGCGGCGGGATGGAGCTGGCGAATCGCCGCGGCGGCCTGGGCGGCGCGCTCGGCATCGCGGCAGCCCATCACGACCGTCGCGCCCTTGGCGGCCAGCGTTTCCGCGATGTGCCAGCCGAGGCCGCTGTTGGCGCCGGTCACGACCGCGACCTTGCCGCCTTGCGCCGGGACGTGGCGCGCGCTCCATGCATGCATGTCTGCCTCCATCGGCGTGGCCGGTGCGCCACGACGCGTAATCGTTACATTGAGTGGTGTAACGATAGTCCGCGCAGGCGGGGCAGACAAGCGGGGGAATTAGACCGGCGGTTCTAGGGCGAGCAAGCGCATCACGCTGCGGGCCCGGCACGCGGCGGCCGGCGGGCGTTACCGGCTGCCGGCCAGCGCGAGCACTTCGGCGGCGGAGATCATCGCCGCCGCATTCGCGGGTGCCGGGCGCTCGGCCGGGCGGAACACTTCGTCGCCGCGCTGGATGACCTGGCGCGACAGCGCGCAGGTGCCGGTGCGCTGCGCGAAGCGGCGGCGCCAGCGCTGTTCACCGTAGTGACAGCGGCCGGGTTCGACCCAGCGGACGACGAGCAGCGTATCGGAGCGTTCCAGAATTTCGACGTGGACGTCGGCGGGATCGAGCACAGGCAGGGATTTGGAGGCCTTCATTTGCCGTTTCCTAAAGCTCGTGCGGGTTCGGCCGTGGCAGTGGATGTCACTACCCGAGGGCGAATCCGTAGCGGTTTCCATGAGTGGTGCGCTAAATGTAAGCGTCTGTGACCGGAAAAAACATCCTGTCTGGCTCAAATTACCTTTTGCCGAATCAGAAACAATCGACGCGCATTTTCGTGAAAAAGCCAACGACAAAAGCGCCCCGGACGCGCACGCCCGGGGCGGAAAATCGGCCCGCGCCCCCGTGTCTGCTCGCTCAGTCACGTGGACACCGCGGGGGACGGAGACGCCCGTCAGGGATCGGAGACGGGCGGGGTGCGGTGTCCGGGGAAGCGCGGTCCGGCAACACCATGATCGCGCGCGCCTGCCGTTGACACCCTGACGGGAACATGACTTTTTTGTCAGTTTTGCCGTGCCGACGGCGCGACTCCGGTGCCCCGGGGTCGCGCAAACGCCCACCGGTATTGGCTTTGCGCGATACGCGGCCGATCGGCTGCACCTGAAAAATACGGTAATCGAAGCCCGCCGCAGCGCCTCCCGCCCGATTCTCCCGCTCGGGAAAATACTGAATCACGCGAACGTGACAAATCCGGAATCTGTTCCTATGATTGGTTGGACCTTTAGTCCTTTGTGCCAATCAGCCGGCCCGGCCGGCTTCTTCGGGAGAGGTGCTCATGAGATTGCAGGGCAAGCGCGCGCTGGTGACGGCGGCCGGGCAGGGTATCGGCCGCGCGACCGCGCTGCGGTTCGCAAGCGAGGGCGCCGACGTGCTGGCGACCGACATCAACGAAGCCGCGCTCGCGCAACTCGCGGCCGACGCCGAACGCGCGGGCGGCCGGCTGGCCACGCGGCGGCTCGACGTGACCGATGCGGGCGACGTTGCCGCACTCGCCGCACAGGAGCGCGCGTTCGACGTGCTGTTCAACTGCGCGGGCTTCGTGCACCACGGCTCGATCCTCGACTGCGACGACACCGCGTGGGCGTTCTCGCTGAACCTGAACGTCACGTCGATGTACCGGCTGATCCGCGCGCTGCTGCCGGCGATGCTGGCAGCAGGCGGCGCGTCGATCGTCAACATGGCGTCGGCCGCGTCGAGCGTGAAGGGCGTGCCGAACCGCTTCGTCTACGGCACGACCAAGGCGGCCGTGATCGGCCTGACCAAGTCGGTGGCCGCCGATTTCGTCGAGCAGCGCATCCGCTGCAACGCAATCTGTCCGGGCACGATCGAGTCGCCGTCGCTGGAGCAGCGGATCACCGAGCAGGCGCGCACGCGCCAGGTGTCGACCGACACCGTGCGCCAGGCGTTCGTCGCGCGTCAGCCGATGGGCCGTATCGGCACCGCGGACGAAGTGGCCGCGCTCGCGCTGTATCTCGCGTCCGACGAAGCGTCGTTCACGACCGGCACGATTCACCTGATCGATGGCGGCTGGTCGAACTGACCGCGCCTTTCCACTCACTTTCCGTTTCCGTTCACACCACATGAAACTGCTGAGATTTGGCGACAAACACCATGAAAAGCCGGGCCTGCTCGATGCGCAGGGCAGGATCCGCGACCTGTCGGGCGTGATCGACGACGTCGCCGGCGACGCGCTCACACCCGCGTCGCTCGCGCGGCTGCGCGACCTCGACCCGTCGTCGCTGCCGCTCGTCGAAGGCACGCCGCGGCTCGGCGCGTGCGTCGGCCGCGTCGGCAAGTTCATCTGCATCGGGCTCAACTATTCCGACCACGCGGCCGAATCGGGGATGGATGTCCCGAAGGAGCCGGTCGTGTTCGGCAAGTGGACGAGCGCGATCTCGGGGCCGAACGACGACGTCGAGATCCCGCGCGGCTCGGAGAAGACCGACTGGGAAGTCGAGCTGGGCGTCGTGATCGGCCGGGGCGGCCGCTATATCGACGAAGCCGACGCGCTGTCGCACGTCGCCGGCTACTGCGTGGTGAACGACGTGTCCGAGCGCGAGTACCAGCTCGAACGCGGCGGCACGTGGGACAAGGGCAAGGGTAACGACACGTTCGGCCCGCTCGGCCCGTGGCTCGTGACGGCCGACGAAGTGCCCGATCCGCACGCGCTGCGGCTGTGGCTGGAAGTGGACGGCCACCGCTACCAGAACGGCACGACCGCGACGATGGTGTTCCGCGTGCCGCACCTGATCAGCTACCTGAGCCGCTTCATGAGCCTGCAGCCGGGCGACGTGATCTCGACCGGCACGCCGCCGGGCGTGGGCCTCGGGCAGAAGCCGCCCGTCTATCTGCGCGCCGGGCAGGTGATCACGCTCGGCATCGACGGGCTCGGCGCACAGCGCCAGCGCACCGTGCAGGCCTGAAACCCTTTCCCGGACGGTTCGCCATGCCTATCATTCGATCGATGCGCGTCCTCGACGTGCGCTTCCCGACCTCGCGCCAGCTCGACGGTTCCGATGCGATGAATCCGGACCCCGATTATTCGGCCGCGTACGTCGTGCTCGAAACCGACCGCGACGGGCTCGAAGGCCACGGGCTCACGTTCACCATCGGGCGCGGCAACGAAATCTGCTGCGCGGCGATCGACGCGATGCGTCACCTCGTCGTCGGCCTCGACCTCGACTGGATCCGCGAGGACATGGGCCGCTTCTGGCGGCACGTGACCTCGGACAGCCAGTTGCGCTGGATCGGCCCCGACAAAGGCGCGATTCATCTGGCGACGGGCGCGGTCGTCAACGCGGTGTGGGATTTGTGGGCGAAGGCGGTTGGCAAGCCGCTGTGGCGGCTCGTCGCGGACATGAGCCCCGAGGACATCGTGCGGGCGATCGATTTCCGCTACCTGACCGACTGCCTGACGCCGGACGAAGCGCTCGACCTGCTGCGCCGGCAGGCGCCGGGCAAGGCGGCGCGGATTGCGACGCTCGAGCGCGAAGGCTACCCGTGCTACACGACGTCGGCCGGCTGGCTCGGCTACAGCGACGACAAGCTGCGCCGGTTGTGTCATGAAGCGGTGGACGCGGGTTTCGATTACGTGAAGCTGAAGGTCGGCGCGAACCTGGAGGACGACATCCGCCGCGTGACGATCGCGCGCGAGGTGATCGGCCCGGACCGCAAGCTGATGATCGACGCGAACCAGGTGTGGGAAGTCGACGAGGCGATCGACTGGGTGCGCGAGCTGGCGTTCGCGAAACCGTGGTTCATCGAGGAGCCGACGAGCCCCGACGACGTCGAAGGGCATCGCAAGATCCGCGAGGCGATCGCGCCCGTGCAGGTCGCGACCGGCGAGATGTGCCAGAACCGCGTGATGTTCAAGCAGTTCATCGCGCGCGGCGCGATCGACGTCGTGCAGATCGATGCGTGCCGGCTCGGCGGCGTGAACGAGATTCTTGCGGTGATGCTGCTGGCCGCGAAGTACGGGCTGCCGGTGTGTCCGCATGCGGGCGGCGTCGGGCTGTGCGAATACGTGCAGCATCTGTCGATGATCGACTACGTGTGCATTGCCGGTACGAAGGAAGGGCGCGTGACCGAATACGTCGATCACCTGCACGAGCATTTCGTCGAGCCGTGCGTCGTGCGCGGCGCGGCGTACATGCCGCCGACGGCACCCGGTTTCTCGATCGAGATGAAGCCGGCATCGCTCGAGCAGTACCGGTTCCGCGGCTGAAGCACGCAGCACGCAGCACGACGGCGCACGATGACCCGCGCACGGCCTGCGCGCGGCGACAACATGAACGACGGAGACGCGAAGTGGATTTGAATCTGCAAGACAAGGTCGTGATCGTGACCGGCGGCGCGTCGGGCATCGGCGCCGCGATCTCGATGCGGCTTGCCGGCGAAGGCGCGATTCCGGTGGTGTTCGCCCGCCACACGCCGGACGACGGCTTCTGGCGCGCACTCGCGCAGAAGCAGCCGCGCGCCGCGTGCGTGTCCGTCGAGCTGCAGGACGACGCGCAATGCCGCGACGCAGTCGCGCAGACCCTCGCGCGCTTCGGCCGCATCGACGGCCTCGTCAACAACGCGGGCATCAACGACGGCGTCGGGCTCGATGCCGGGCGCGACGCGTTCGTCGCATCGCTCGAACGCAACCTGATCCACTACTACGTGATGGCGCATTACTGCGTGCCGCACCTGAAGGCGACGCGCGGCGCGATCGTCAACATCTCGTCGAAGACGGCGGTCACCGGCCAGGGCAACACGAGCGGCTATTGCGCATCGAAGGGCGCGCAGCTCGCGCTGACGCGCGAATGGGCGGTCGCATTGCGCGACGACGGCGTGCGCGTGAACGCGGTGATCCCGGCCGAGGTGATGACGCCGCTCTACCAGAACTGGATCGCGGGCTTCGACGACCCGGAAGCGAAGCTCGCGGAAATCGCGGGCAAGGTGCCGCTCGGCAAGCGCTTCACGACCGCCGACGAGATTGCCGACACGGCCGTGTTCCTGCTGTCGGCGCGCGCGTCGCACACGACGGGCCAGTGGCTGTTCGTCGATGGCGGCTATACGCATCTCGATCGCGCGATCGGCTGAGGGCGGCGAGCCATGCAACCCGATCCGAACCCGACGACCCTCGCGCCCGCGGCGCTGATCGAGCTGACCGGCGTCAGCAAGCGCTTTCCGGGCGTGCTGGCGCTCGACGATTGCCGCTTCGACCTGCGCGCCGGCGAAGTGCATGCGCTGATGGGCGAGAACGGCGCGGGCAAGTCGACGCTGATGAAGATTCTCGCCGGCGTGTACCAGAAGGACGAAGGCGAGATCCGGATCGACGGCCGCGCGGTGGACATCGACGATCCGCGCGCCGCGCAGGCGCTCGGGATCGGCATCATCCATCAGGAACTGAACCTGATGAACCACCTGAGCGTCGCGCAGAACATCTTCATCGGCCGCGAGCCGCGCGGCCGCTTCGGCGTGTTCGTCGACGAAGAGAAGCTCAACCGCGACGCGGCCGCGATCTTCGCGCGGATGCGGCTCGATCTCGATCCGCGCACACCGGTCGGCCGGCTGACGGTCGCGAAGCAGCAGATGGTCGAGATCGCGAAGGCGCTGTCGTTCGACTCGCGCGTGCTGATCATGGATGAACCGACCGCCGCGCTGAACAACGCGGAAATCGCCGAGCTGTTCCGCATCATCGGCGACCTGCGCGCGCACGGTGTCGGCATCGTCTACATCTCGCACAAGATGGACGAGCTGCGCCAGATCGCCGATCGCGTGACGGTGATGCGCGACGGCAAGTACGTCGCGACCGTGCCGATGGCGGATACGTCGATGGAAGCGATCATCGCGATGATGGTCGGCCGCCAGCTCGATGCGACGTTCCGCACGCCGCCCGATACGTCGGCCAACGAGGTCGCGCTCGAGGTGCGCGGGCTGTCGCGCGGCCGCGCGATCCGCGACGTCGGCTTCACGCTGCGGCGCGGCGAGATCCTCGGCTTTGCAGGGCTGATGGGCGCGGGCCGCACCGAGGTCGCGCGCGCGGTGTTCGGCGCGGACCCGGTCGACGCGGGTGAGATCCGCGTGCACGGCAAGACCGTGACGATCCGCACGCCGGCCGACGCGGTCAGGCACGGGATCGGTTATCTCTCGGAGGACCGCAAGCACTTCGGGCTCGCGGTCGGGATGGACGTGCAGAACAACATCGCGCTGTCGAGCATGCGGCGTTTCGTGCGCCGCGGCCTGTTCCTCGATGCGCGCGGGATGCGCGACACCGCGCAGTCGTACGTGCGGCAGCTCGCGATCCGCACGCCGTCCGTCGCGCAGCCGGCGCGGTTCCTGTCGGGCGGCAACCAGCAGAAGATCGTGATCGCGAAGTGGCTGCTGCGCGACTGCGACATCCTGTTCTTCGACGAGCCGACCCGCGGCATCGACGTCGGCGCGAAAAGCGAGATCTACAAGCTGCTCGACGCGCTCGCCGCCGACGGCAAGGCGATCGTGATGATCTCGTCGGAGTTGCCCGAGGTGCTGCGCATGAGCCACCGGATCCTCGTGATGTGCGAAGGGCGCGTGACCGGCGAATTGCGCGCGGCCGACGCCACGCAGGAAAAGATCATGCAGCTCGCGACGCAGCGCGAGTCGACCGTATTGTCCTGATTCCGACGCTTACCCGATCATGTCCAACGATACGCATCCCGTTCCGCCTCTTGCCACCGGCGACACGCCGGCCGGCGCAGCGGGCCTCCGTGCCCGCTTCTTCAACCCGGCCGCGCGGCAGAAGCTGCTCGCGTTCGCGAGCCTCGTGCTGCTGATCGTGTTCTTCAGCTTCGCGTCGCCGAACTTCCTCGAAGTCGACAACCTCGTGACGATCCTGCAGGCCACCGCCGTGAACGGTGTGCTGGCCGTCGCATGTACCTACGTGATCATCACGTCGGGCATCGACCTGTCGGTCGGCACGCTGATGACCTTCTGCGCGGTGATGGCCGGCGTCGTGCTGACGAAGTGGGGCATGCCGCTGCCGCTCGGGATCCTGGCCGCGCTGTTGTTCGGCGCGCTGTCGGGCAGCGTGTCGGGCTTCGTGATCGCGAAGATGAAGGTGCCGCCGTTCATCGCGACGCTCGGCATGATGATGCTGCTCAAGGGGCTGTCGCTCGTGATCTCGGGCACGCGGCCGATCTACTTCAACGACACGCCGGGCTTCACGTCGATCGCGCAGGATTCGCTGATCGGCAGCCTCGTTCCCGCGCTGCCGATCCCGAACGCGGTGCTGATCCTGTTCCTCGTCGCGGTCGGCGCGTCGATCGTGCTGAACCGGACGATCTTCGGCCGCTACACGTTCGCGCTCGGCAGCAACGAGGAAGCGCTGCGGCTGTCCGGCGTGAATGTCGATGCGTGGAAGATCGCCGTCTACACGTTCAGCGGCGCGGTGTGCGGGATCGCCGGGCTGCTGATCGCGTCGCGGCTGAATTCCGCGCAGCCCGCGCTCGGGCAGGGCTACGAGCTCGACGCGATCGCGGCCGTCGTGATCGGCGGCACGTCGCTGTCGGGCGGCGCGGGCAGCATCGTCGGCACCATCATCGGCGCGTTCATCATGAGCGTGCTGACCAACGGACTGCGCATCATGTCGGTCGCGCAGGAATGGCAGACGGTCGTGACGGGCGTGATCATCATCCTCGCCGTCTACGTGGACATCCTGCGCCGGCGCCGCCGCTGACGCATGCGCGCACGAACACGAATACGAACACACAGGCGCTTCACCGCCGGCCGGGCCGGCATTTCAGTCGATACCAACCAAGGAGACGCGAAGTGATCAGGAGCAAGGTGTTGAACGCGATCGTCGGGCTGACGTTCGCCGTCGGCGTGACGGCCGGCGCGCAGGCGCAGGAATCCTACATCCCGCTGATCTCGAAGGGCTTCCAGCATCAGTTCTGGCAGGCCGTGAAATCGGGCGCGATGCAGGCCGCGAAGGACTACAAGGTGAAGGTGACGTTCGAAGGCCCCGAAACCGAGGCGATGGTCGACAAGCAGATCGACATGCTGTCCGCCGCGATCGCGAAGAAGCCGGCCGCGCTCGGCTTCGCGGCACTCGACAGCAAGGCCGCGCTGCCGCTCCTGAAGAAGGCGCAGGCCGAGAAGATTCCGGTGATCGCGTTCGACTCGGGCGTCGACAGCGACATCCCGGTGACGACCGCCGCGACCAACAACAAGGCCGCCGCCGCGCTCGCCGCCGACAAGCTCGCCGCGCTGATCGGCGACGAAGGCGAGGTGGCCGTGGTCGCGCACGACCAGACGAGCCGCACCGGCATCGACCGTCGCGACGGCTTTCTCGAACGGATGAAGTCCGCGCACCCGAAGGTGCAGGTCGTGACCGTGCAGTATGGCGAGGGCGATCAGCTGAAGTCGACCGAAGTGACCAAGTCGATCCTGCAGGCGTATCCGAAGCTCAAGGGCGTGTTCGGCACCAACGAAGGCTCGGCGATCGGCGTGGTGAACGGCGTGCGCGAGATGAAGCGCAAGGTCGTGATCGTCGGTTACGATTCCGGCAAGCAGCAGAAGGACGCGATCCGCAGCGGGCTGATGGCCGGCGCGATCACGCAGAACCCGGTCGGGATCGGCTACAAGACGGTCGAGGCGGCCGTGAAGTCGGTCAAGGGCGAGAAGCTGCCGAAGGTCATCGATACCGGCTTCTACTGGTACGACAAGACCAATATCGATGACCCGAAAATCACGGCGGTGCTGTACGACTGAGCGTGACGTGACGCGGCGGGAAACGGTGAATCACGAGGACACCATGGGCGCAGTGCGTATCGATTCCCACCAGCACTTCTGGCGTTACCGCGCGGCCGACTATCCGTGGATCGGCCCCGGCATGGGCGTGCTCGCCCGCGACTACCTGCCCGACGCGCTTTGGCCGCAGATGCACGCGCAGGCGCTCGGCGCGTCGATCGCGGTGCAGGCGCGCGCCGGGCGCGACGAGACGGCGTTCCTGCTCGATCTCGCCCGCGACGACGCGCACATCGCGGCAGTGGTCGGCTGGGAGGATCTCGGTGCGCCGGAACTCGCCGAGCGCATCGCCGAATGGCGCAGCCCGAAGCTGCGCGGCTTTCGTCACCAGGTGCAGGACGAAGCCGACGTCGGCGCGTTCGTCGCGGATCCCGCGTTCAATCGCGGTGTCGCGTGGCTGCAGGCGAACGGCTATGTGTACGACGTGCTCGTGTTCGAGCGCCAGTTGCCCGACGTGCGCGCGTTCTGCGCGCGGCACGATGCGCACTGGCTCGTGCTCGATCATGCCGGCAAGCCGCCGCTCGCCGAATTCCACCGCGATGGCGCTGCGCTCGCCCGCTGGCGTGCCGGGTTGCGCGAGCTGGGCGCGCTGCCGCACGTCGTGTGCAAGCTGTCGGGGCTCGTGACCGAGACGGACTGGCGGCGCGGCCTGCGCGGGCAGGACATCCGGCACATCGAGCAATGCCTCGACGCCGCGCTCGACGCGTTCGGCCCGCAGCGGCTGATGTTCGGGTCGGACTGGCCCGTGTGCCTGCTCGCGGCGTCGTATGACGAAGTGGCGTCGCTGGTCGAGCGCTGGGCCGAAGCGCGGTTGTCGGCGGCCGAGCGCAACGCGTTGTGGGGCGGCACGGCCGCGCGTTGCTATGCGCTGCCGGGCGATTCGAAGCCCGGCATATAAAATAGGCGCGAACGGCCCGGCGCGCGTGTTCCATTCGTCAGACCGTCCGCAATGCAATCGCTTACCTGTATCAACGTATGTCCATCCAGCCGATTCAGAACCGCCGCCTTTATCAGCAGATCGCCGACAAGCTTGGCGCGATGATCGAGTCCGGCGACTTCCCGCCGGGCAGCTACCTGCCGCCCGAGCGCGAACTCGCCGAGCAGTTCGGCGTGTCGCGCACGTCGGTGCGCGAGGCGCTGATCGCGCTCGAAGTCAGCGGGCTCGTCAGCGTGCGTGTCGGCGACGGCGTGAAGGTGCGCCAACCCGAGGCGGCCGCCGCGCCGGAGCCGCGGCCCGATACGAAGGTTGCGCCGTTCCCGGTCGTCGAGATCGATCCCGAGCTCGGCATCGCGCTCGACCTCGATACCGAAATCCCGCCGTTCGCGCTGCTGCAGGCGCGCCGGCTGATCGAGCCGGAAGCCGCGTCGCTCGCCGCGAAGCACGGTTCGGACGCGCAGATCGAAGGGATTCACGCGGCGTTCCTGCGCAACCAGGAAGACAACCGCAGCGGCTCGCTCACGCATCCGGGCGACCGGCTGTTCCATATCCGTATCGCGGAAGCGAGCGACAACCCCGCGTATGCGCTGATGATCAAGCAGCTGCTCGCGCACAAGTACGACCTGATGTTCCAGCGGCTGCAGTCGCTGTACATGCCGAACGACATGCCGCACCGCTCGGAGCTCGAACACCGCGCGATCCTCGACGCGATCCGTGCGCGCGACCCGGAGGCCGCGCGCCGTGCGATGGCCGAGCATCTCGACGAGGTGATCCGGATCTTCGGCCGCGCGCTCGACTGAGCGCGGGCGAGCGGAATCAGAAGCGGTCGGCGCGGTAGGGCGTCGGGTCGGTGAACGGCGCTTCGCCCGTCATCATCTCGGCCAGCAGGCGGCCGGTGACGGGGCCGAGCGTGAGCCCGTGATGGTTGTGCCCGAACGAGAACCACAGCCCGCGATGCGCGGGCGCGGGGCCGATCACCGGCCGCATGTCGGGCGTGCACGGCCGGAAGCCGAGCCACGGCTGCGGGTCGAGCCGTTCGCCGAAGCCGAACACCGGGCGCGCGACGCGTTCCGCGCGCTCGAGCTGCACGCCGGTCGGCGGCAGGCCGCGCCGGGCGATCTCGACGCCGGTGGTCAGCCGCAAGCCGCGCCGCATCGGCGCGATCACGTAGCCGTATTCGCGATCGACGATCGGCGCCGACGGCGCGCCGCGTTCGGACGGCGCGTAGTGCATGTGATAGCCGCGCTTCTCGCGCAGCGGAATCTTGTAGCCGAACTTGCCGAACACCGTGTCCGACCATGGGCCGAGCGCGACGACCACGGCCGGCGCGGCGATCTTGCCGTCGTCCGTCGTGACCTGCCAGCCGGGCGACAGCGCGTCGAGGCTCGCCGCATCGCCGGTGAGCAGCGTGCCGCCGCCTTGCACGAAGAGTTGCGCGTAGGTTTTGACGAGCGCGGACGGATCGACGACGCTTTTCGGATCGAGCCAGTGCAGCGCGCCGCAGAAGCCGGGCGCGAGGCTCGGTTCCTGCGCGCGCAGTGTCGCGGCATCGAGCGGCGTGATGCCGAGCCCGTGACGGCGCGCGGTGAGTCCCGCATCGGTGACGGCGCGTTCGAACGCGGCCGGCGTGCGGAACGCTTCCAGCCAGCCGCTCGCGCGGATCAGCTCGGTGGCGCCGGCGCGCGCGATCAGCGCGTCGTGCTCGACGATGCAGCGCTCGATCAGCGGCAGCATGTCGCGCGAGGCCGCCGCGTGACGCAGCGGTGCCGACTCCCACCAGAAACGCGCGAGCCACGGCGCGAACGCGGGCAGCGACGTGCTGTGCCAGTAGAGATCGGTGGAGCGGTTCAGCGCGTAGCGCATCAGCGTGAACGGGCTGCGCGGGAACGGATACGGTTCGACCGACGAGCGCTCGATCAGCCCCGCGTTGCCGAAGCTCGTGCCTTCGCCGGGCGCGCCGCGGTCGACGAGGGCGACCTTGCGGCCGCGATCCTGCAGGTGCAGCGCGGCGGAGACGCCGACAATGCCCGCGCCCAGAACGATTACGTCGAAGTCCATCGGTGGTGTGACCGCGGTTGATGTCGGTGATAAGCCGACGTTGTGGACGAGGCCGAATGACGGACAGTTCGTCGACATGCGGCTGTTCGTTAGGATACTCGCTATGTCGTTCGATCCGCAAAATCAGGATCGGCCCGGTGGATCGCGCTTCACGATTGGCGACATTGTGAGCGTCACTGCTGCGCGAAGCGTCGGTCGAGATTCGGTGCCTTTTCTCGCGCGTCGCCGCCGCTCGAACTCGTAACTTCATGATTTAGAATGGATTCGAAGCGCCGGCGAGGGCGGCATTCCGGGCCCTGTCCGGCGCGAGCGTTTCGTGCACGCTGAGCGTGTCGGTGGCGAGCGACGCATGTATCCATCATGCTGCTGATGTTGGCCTCTTGAATCGATAGAGAAGCAAGGATGAAACGAGAACCTGTCGAAGGCGTTCAGCCCGAGGTGTTGCGTTGGGCGAGAGAAACGGTCGGACTGTCGATCGACGAAGTCGCGACCATGCTTCGCATTCCGTCGGCCGAGGTTGCCGATTGGGAGGCGGGCGCGGGGGCGCCGACCTACGCTCAGCTCGAAAAGCTCGCGTATCAGGTCTTCAAGAGGCCGCTCGCGGTTTTCTTTCTTCCCGCTCCGCCCGAGGAGAAAGTACCCCAACGTGAATTTCGGACGCTGCCGGACGCGGATATGCGGTCGCTTACCCGTGACACTTATCTGCAGGTCCGGCAGGCGCAGGCGTTTCAGCTATCGCTCAGGGAAGTGTTCGGCGGGCGCAATCCCGCGGCCGACATGATCTGGAAATCCTTGTCGCTCTCGCTATCGGAGTCCGTATCGCAGCAGGCGGAGCGGATTCGTGATGCGCTGGGCATCACACTCGAGGAACAAGCGTCCTGGCGTAATGACGATCTCGCCCTCAAGCAATGGCGAAAAGCCATCGAGGACGCGGGCATTTTTGTCTTCAAGTCGGCATTCAAGCAGCGTGAGATTTCAGGATTTTGCTTGATGGATGATGCATTCCCGATCATTTATCTCAACAACGGTACGACGAAGACGCGTCAGATATTCAGTCTTCTGCACGAACTGGCGCACCTGCTCCTGGGCATGAACGGCCTGAGCAAGCTCGATTCCGGCTATATCGATGCGCTTCCTCAGGCCGAGAGGAAAATCGAGCGATTCTGCAACGCGATAGCAGCGGATGTATTGATTCCGCACACGGCATTCGATCGTCTCGCGGCCGGGCTTCCCGCCGACGTTGAATCCGCGTCCGAGGAGGCGTTTGCCGAACTGGCCGGCTATTTCGGGGTGAGTCGAGAGGCAGTGCTGCGGCGCATGCTCGACCAGGGGCGAGTCAGTCAAGCGTTCTACAAGCGCAAGGCGACGATCTGGTCGGCGCAGCGCAGAGAGGCGACGGGCGGTAGCTACTACGCGAATCAAGGCGCATATCTGAGCGACCGCTTTGCGCGAGAAGTCGTCGGTCGTCACTACCGGCATCAGATCACGCTCGAGCAGGCAGCGGATTTTCTGGGGATCAAGCCGAAGAGCTTTGCGGGATTTGAAGCGCATGTTCTGCATGGGGCGGGTGCATGATCTATGTGTTCGACACCAGTTCCATTCGATCGCTGCAGCATTTCTATCCGCGTGTGTTCCGGAGTATCTGGGATGGTATCGAAAGGCTCGTAGGTCAGCGTCGACTGATCTCCACGAGAGAAGTGTTGAACGAGATCGAGCGACAAGCCGTGAGCGCGGATGTATTGGCGTGGGTGCGGGGCAATCGATCCCTGTTCACCACGCCGAATGCGGATGAACTGCGGTTCGTCGCGGCGATTTTGCAGATCAGGCATTTTCAGGCATTGATCGGGCAGCAGCAGCGTCTCAAGGGCACACCGGTCGCCGATCCGTTCGTTATTGCCTGCGCCAGGGTCCGTCGAGGAACGGTCGTGACCGAAGAGGGATGGCAGCGCGTGGGCGACGGGCTGGCGCCCAAGCCGCATGCAGCGAAGATACCCAACGTATGTGCGCATTTCGAGATTCCATGCATCGATCTCGAAGAATTCATGCACCAGCAGGATTGGCAGTTCTGATCCGACGAGCATCAACGCATTCTGAATCGCTTTTCTCCCGTCGCGCGAGCGAGCGCGCTCGACGTCTGCCATCCGTAGCGTCTTCCACACGACTTGACGAGTATTGGTAGCCGTCGCAGCAACTGCTCGCAGTATGTGCGCCGTGGCGTGGACGCTCGAACCGCAAGCAGACTTGGCACCCCGGGTCACCAAAGGGGCGCTAACGAGGCACGTCGCGCCACTCAGCCGCGAATTGCCGCGCGGCGTCGAAGCAAACCGCGTCGCGTTGCGGCGCGCCGATCAACTGCACCCCCACTGGCAATTCACCCGGCACGAAGCACGGCGCGCTGACGACCGGCAGCCCCGCGAACGAAATTGGCTGCGTGAGCAGGCCGAGCGTCTTCGCAGGTTCGAGCGCGACGCCGTTGACATCGACGGTCGCGTCGCTGAAGCGCGGCGCGGCATAGGGCGTCGCGGCCGCGAGCAGCACGTCGTAGCGCGCGAACAGCGCTTCGACGCGCGCGCGCCACGCGGCCCGGCAGGCAAGCGCTTCCCGATGGGCGGCGCCGGACGTGGCGAGGCCGGTTGCGATGCGCGACCGCAGGCGTTCGGAGACGTGCGCCGCCGGCGCGTCGAGCAACCCGCGATGGTTGCGGGCCAGCTCCACGTTCGAGATCGTGACCGCGGCTTCCCGCACGCGTGCGACTTCGTCGCTGTCGACCGGCACCGCTTCCCCCGCATCCAGACATGCCGCCGCACGCCGCACCGCGCGTTGCGCATCCGCATCGGCATGTCGTTCGAAATCACCCGTCAGCACGGCGACGCGAAGCGGCGCGGCCGGATCGCGAGCCGGTTGTGAGGGCGCTGCATGCGCATCGCGCAGCGTGTCATACAGCGCGGCCAGGTCGTCGATATCGTTCGCGAAGCCGCCGACGGTGTCGAGCGATTCGGCATAGGGGAGGCAACCGGCCGCCGACAGCCGCCCGTCGCTCGGGCGAAACCCCCATACGCCACATAGCGCCGCCGGCGCGCGGATCGAGCCGTTGGTGTCGCTGCCGAGCGCGAGCGGCACGTAGCCGGCCGCGACGGCAGCGGCCGAGCCGCTCGACGAACCGCCCGTCATGCGCGCCGGGTCGGCTGGCAGGCGCACGGCGCCATAGTGCGGATTCACGCCGGTGGCACCGCACGCGAGTTCGTCCATGTGCGTCGCGCCGATCGGCACCGCGCCGGCCGCGCAGAGTCGCGCGACCATCGTGGCATCGGCGACGGCGGGCGGCAACGCGGCGCGCGCCGGCGAGCCCGCGACCGTCGTGTAGCCCGCCACGTCGACATTCCACTTCACGAGAAACGGCACACCAGCCAGCGGCCCGGGATCGCGTCCGTCACGCACGAGGCGATCGATCCGCAGCGCGTCGCGCAGCGCCCGCTCGTCGAAGGTGCGGGCGCAAGCATGGATCGCGCCGTCGCGCGCGGCGATATCGGCGAGCACGGTTTGGACGAGCGACACGGCACTCACGCGTCCCGCACGAATTTCGGCCGCCAGCGCGAGCGCGCTGCGCATCGAAGGCACCGGGTTCACGTGCGCACCATCAGCCGGCGCGGAATCGACAGGATCAGCGCGGCGGCGGCGAACAGCGTGAAGGCGAGCAGCGCGACGCCGAGTTCGGTGCTGCCCGTCAAGCCGGTCGCGTAGCCCATCAGCGTCGGGCCGACGAACCCGGCGACGGCCGCGCCGATGTTGACGAGCCCCGCGCCGCCCGCGGCCGCTTCACCGGCGAGAATCCGCGACGGCAGGCTCCAGAACATCGCGAGCGTGCTCATGATGCCGGCCACGCCGATGGTCAGGCACATGACGGCGAGCACCGGATGTGCGCGCATGCCGAGGCTCGCGAGCAGCGCGACGCCGCCGATCGCGACGGGCAGCGCCGTATGCCAGCGGCGCTCGCCGGTGCGCACCGAGTGCTGCGCGTTCGCGACCATCGCGACCGATGCGACCAGATACGGGATCGCGCTGACGAGGCCGACGCCGAGATTGCTCAGCGAACCGAGCGCCTTGATCATCGTCGGCATCCAGAACACCAGCCCGTAGTTGCCGACGTTGTAGAGGAACGACGTCGCGAACAGCAGCCACAGCGTCGGTTCGCGCAGCGCGGCGCCGAGCTGCGTGCGCTTGCCGGCCGCTTCCTGCGCCATCTCCGCGCGAATCATCCGTTTCTCGGCGTCGGTCAGCCAGGTCGCGTCGTCGATCCGCTCCGTCACGCGTGCGAGCAGGTACACGCCGAGCACGATCGCCGGCAGCCCTTCGATCAGGAACATCCACTGCCAGCCGCGCAGCCCGAAACCGCCATGCGTCGCGTCCATGATCCAGCCCGACAGCGGGCCGCCGACGATCACGCCCAGCGGCATCGCGAGAAACAGGAAGGCCATGACCTTCGCGAGCCGGTGCGACGGAAACCACACGCTGAAGTACGCGATCACGGCCGGAAAGAAGCTGGCCTCGGTCACGCCGAGCAGGAAACGCAGCGCATAGAAGCTCGCGGTGTCGCGGGTCGCCAGCGTGGCGACCGACACGACGCCCCACGTCAGCATCGAGCCGGCGAGACAGCGCTTCACGCCGATCCGCCGCACGAGCCAGCCGGCCGGCACCTGCAGCAGCAGGTAGCCGACGAAGAACAACCCGGCGCCGACGCCGTAGGCGGCGTCCGTGAGGTGCAGGTCCGTCACCATCTGCAGCTTCGCGAAGCCGACGTTGACGCGATCGAGATAACCGAAGAAATAGCAGACCAGGATCAGCGGAATGATGCGCCGGCTCAGGCGCGCGTACAGCGCGTCGAGGCCGGGTGCGGCGGTGTCCGCGTGCGGGGCCGGGCCGGTTTGCATGCCGCGCGGCGTGGGGATGCCGTTGGAATTCGTCATGGTGACTCCGTGCAGGTTGATTCCGGGGCGACGGCCGCGCGGGCGGCGGCCTTCGCGACGACGGACAGGCGTGCCATCGATCGGCCGACGCTAGCGTCCACGGCGCAGCGCCCGGCCGGGGCGCGTGCCGGTGTGCCTGCCGTGTTCGAGCACGGCACGCCCGTTGACGAACACGTGCTCGATGCCTTCAGGGCGGAGCGTCGGGCTCGCGAACGTTGCGCGGTCGATCACGCGGGCGGGATCGAACACGACGAGATCCGCGTAATGACCGACCGCGAGCCGCCCGCGCGCCGCGATGCCGAATTGCTCGGCCGTGAGGCCCGTCATCTTGCGCACGGCGGTTTCGAGCGGGAACAGACCGCGCTCGCGCGAGAATTCGCCGAGCACGCGCGGGAACGTGCCCCACAGCCGCGGGTGCGGGCGCATGTCGTTGGGCAGGCCGTCGGAGCCGATCATCGTCAATTCGTGGCGCATGATGCGTTCCACGTCCGCCTCGTCCATCACGAAGTAGATCGCGCCGGCGGGGCGCAGCGCGTCGATCGCAGCGTCGACGGAATCGCCGAACAGCGGCAGCAGTTCGTGGAAGTCGCGGCCCGCGAGCTCGGGATGCGGCTTCGACCACGCGAGGATCACGCGCGACGACTGGCGGATGCGATCCGCGCGCAGCATCGTCGACGTGGCGGGATACGGATGGCAGTCGATGCACAGCGGTTGCCGTGCGCGCTGCGCGTCGATATGCGCGAGCGTTTCGACCGAGCGGCCATGGTTGGCCTTGCCGGCCACCTTGTGATGCGACAACACGACGCGCACGTCGAGCGCGCGTCCGATCGAGAACGCTTCGTCGAGCGACGCGATGATCGCGTCGGTTTCGTCGCGCAGGTGCGTCGCGAACACGCCGCCCGTCTCGCGCAGCGGCGCGCACACGTCGATCAGCTCGTCGGTCGTCGCGGCCGCCGCGGGCGGGTAGAAGGTGCCCGACGAGACGCCGAACGCGCCGGCCGTCATCGCTTCGCGCACGTCGGCCGCCATCGCCGCGATCTCCACCGCGCTGGCCGCGCGATCGAGATCGGCCATGTGCCGCACGCGCAGCGTCGAATGGCCGACCAGGGCTGCCGTGTTCACGGCGGCGGGCGTTGCGTCGAGCGCGTCGAGATACGCGCGAAACGACGGGAAGCGAAACGACTGCCAGGCGCCGAGCAGGTCGAGCGGCTGCGGCACGTCGCGTTCGGCGAGCAGGGGGGCGAGACTGATCCCGCAGTTGCCGGCGATCACCGTCGTGACGCCTTGCGCGACCTTCGGCTCGACGTCGGGGTCGGTCAGCACGAACGCGTCGTCGTGCGTGTGGCTGTCGATGAAGCCCGGCGCGACGACCAGGCCGCTCGCGTCGAGCGTGTGTGCCGCCGTCGCGCCGCCCAGGTCGCCGATCGCGGCGATGCGCTCGCCCGTCACGCCGAGATCGGCCTCGAAGCGCGCGGCCCCCGTACCGTCGATCAGCTCGCCGCGGCGCAGGATCAAGTCGAAATGCATGGTGGCTCCTCCGGAATCTGCCCGGACCCGGGTGCTGCCCGTGTCCGTCGTTCATGTTCGCCACCATCGTCACCAGCCATTTTTCAGGCGTCCAATGCCGTTCGGCTCGCGATTCATGCGAAACCGGCATCAATGCGAGCGCCGCCGCGCCCGCCGCATTACGCGAACGCTGCCTTCACCAGCGCAAGGAGATCGCTCGCGAAGCTCGACATCGAGATGGTGCGATGCCGCACGATGCCGACCGTGCGGTCGATCGTCGGGCTCGCGATCGGCACCGCGCGCACCGCCGGCGAGCCGTACGCACGCAGCGCGCTTTCGGGCAGGATCGCGCAGCCGACGCCGGCCGCCACCAGCGCGGCGACGCACGAGATGTGCTCGACCTCGTAGAACCAGCGGGTTCGCACCGCCTCCTGACCCATCAGCATTTCGAGCAGCAGACGGTTGCCGCTGTCGCGGCCGCCGATGATCAGCTTCGCGTGCCGCAGTTCGCCGAGCGTGACGGCGTCCGCGCGCGCCAGCGGATCGTCCTCGTGGGTCGCGAGCACGTAACGGTCGGTGAAGAGCGGTTCGAACACCAGATCATCGTCGTCGCCGGGGTGCAGGCTCACGCCGAACTCGGCGATGCCCGCGCGCACCTGCGACAGCACGAAGTCGTGATTGCCGTCGAGGATCTGCACGGCGACCTGCGGATACCTGGCCGCATAGTGGCGCAGTACCTCGGGCAGCGCCTGTGCGACGACCGTCGGGATCGACGCGAGCCGCACCTTGCCGTAACGCTTTTGCGCGATCTCCTGGATCGACGACAGCATCATCCCGAGCTGCGCGATCTGCTCGCGCGCCATCGGCAGGAACTGGCGGCCGACGCCCGTGAGCGTCACGCTGCGCGTGGTGCGCTGGAACAACTCGACGCCGAGCGTCTGCTCGAGCTTCTGGATGCGGCGCGACAGCCCCGGCTGTGTCAGGTGCAGCTTTTCCGCCGCGCGATGGAACGTGCCGAGTTCCGCAACGGCGACGAAGGCTTCGAGTTCCGAGTTTTCGACTTTCATGGCGCTCCAATGTGCAGGCCGGCTCCCACATGCCGGCGTGTGGCGGCAGGATCAGGATTCACGCACCGGTATTTTCGTCGATATCGATTCGTGGCCGGCGGTGTCGCTCGCAGGGCGATCGCGATGGAAAAAAATGACGTGACCGCTTCTGGCAGAAGGTGAGCGTCGGGCGGCGGATGAGGCTTCGGTCGAAGCCGGGGCGAATGTATGAAGGTTGACGCGCCCGGGTGTCCAATCCACTGATCAATTTTCCGAAGGCGAGGCTCGATCGTCGTCGGCAAACAGTTCGCTCGCATCGTCGCGCATCGCACCGATTCGCCCTATTTCCCGATTGCGATTTGGCGGGAGTATCCCACTGGTTCGGGTTGCGAATTTTTACCTAAGATGGAAGCAATCATGTGCGTGACACGGTACCTGCGCGCGCACATCGCAGGCAGGAGGCAGGGCCGGGAACGACTGCAACCGATGTTTCCATCATGGATGCGAGTGTGTGCGCGACGGCCGCGAATCATGCGGCTGCATCGACGCCAGCGGGCGCGGCGGCAATCGCCGCGCGGACGGCGTCCGGCCGGTCGGGCCGAGTCGCCTCGTTGCGTCACGCATTCATCGCAATCGTTTGCGTTCTGAGCGTTGTCCCTTCTGTCCTCGCCGGATCGCTTGCCGACAGGGACGACCCGGTCGACACGATGCACGTCGCAGCCACCGCGACTCCAGCCGGCCCCACGGGTCCCGCCTTTTCGTCACACGACTCCAACGTACGCCAGGTCGTGCTCGGCATCGTCAGTTTCACGCGCTGGCCGACGACGCCCGTGCGCCTGCATCTGTGCGTGACGGGCAGGCCCGACTACGCGGGCGACCTCACCGATACGATGCAGGCCGGCTCGACCGTGCTCGACGTGCAGCGCGTCCGCTTCGACGATCCCTCGCTCGGCATCGCCTGCGACGTCGTGTATCTCGGCGCGCTCGGCAACGACGAGCGAATGCGGGTGAGAACCGCGCTCGCCGGCCATCCGGTGCTGACCATCGCCGAACACGATCCGTCGTGCACCGCGGGCAGCATGTTCTGTCTGACGGTCGAAGGCGAGCACGTGACGTTCGACATCAATCTCGACGCCGTCGCGCGCAGTGGCGTGCGCGTGCATCCGAACGTGCTCAACCTCGCGCGGCGGACGCTGACGCCATGACACGTTCCGCGCCCCCCATTGCGTCCTCACGCGTGCCGCGCCCGACGCTGCAAAGCGTGTTGCGCCGCGCGCACCTGCGCCTGGCGTTCGTCGCGGTGACGATGGCCGCCGTGTCGCTGATCGTCGTCGCCGTGATCGCGTTGCGTGCGTATGCCGGCAACAACCTGAACCTGCTGGCGCGCTCGCTCGGTTACACGGTCGAGGCGGCGCTCGTGTTCGGCGACCGTGCCGCGGCGAGCGAAGCGATCGCGACGATCGCAAGCGATGAGGACGTCGCGCAGGTGGTGGTCACGGACAACAAGGGGCAGTTGTTCGCGATCTGGAAGCTGCCTGCCGGCGGCCGGATCGCCGGGCTCGAGCGCGGCGTCGCCGATCTCGCGTTGCCGGGCGCCGTGACCGTTCCGGTGATGCACGACGGCATCGTCGTCGGTCAGGTGATCGTGCGTGGCCG
Source organism: Burkholderia sp. BCC1993 (assembly GCF_905339865.1). NCBI lineage: Bacteria > Pseudomonadati > Pseudomonadota > Betaproteobacteria > Burkholderiales > Burkholderiaceae > Burkholderia > Burkholderia sp. BCC1993. Next base: position 31,182 of record NZ_CAJPGZ010000013.1, read on the forward strand.
CGGGCATCAGTTCTTCGGATTCCTGCTCGGCGGCATCGGCGGCATTCTCGGCTGTCTCGTCGTCAGCGTGTTCGGCGCTTATGTCAGCTCGAAGCGTTTGCTGCGCAACATCGTCGCGCCGCTGCGCGCGCTCGCCGCCGTCGCGCACGCCGTGCGGCGCGAGCGTGCGTTCGCGCGTCGCGTCGAGCCCGTGGCGATCGCCGAACTGAACCAGCTCGGCGACGACTTCAATGCGCTGCTCGATGAACTCGAGGACTGGCAGAACACGCTGCGCGACGAGAACGCGTCGCTCGAATACAAGGCGACGCACGATGCGCTCACGGGTTTGCCCAACCGCGTGCAGTTCGAGTCGCGTCTGTCGCTTGCACTCTGCGACGCCGTGGTGACGGGGCAGCGGGTCGCCATCCTGTATCTCGACTGCGACCGCTTCAAGGAAATCAACGACTGCCTTGGCCACGATGCCGGCGATGCGGTGCTGGTCGGCATCGCGACGCGGTTGCGCGCGCAGGTGCGCGAAGCCGATCTCGTCGCTCGCCTCGGCGGCGATGAATTCGCGGTGATGCTGACGGGTGTGCGCGAAACGGACAGCGTGTGCCGGATCGCCGACCAGATTTTGTCCGGCATGGTGTCGTCGATCGAGTTGCCCGACGGACGCATGGTGGCCACCATGATGAGTGCCGGCGTGGCGCTGTATCCCGACCACGCGTCCGACGCGAGCGGCTTGCTGCGCGCGGCGGATGCCGCGATGTACCGCGCCAAGCGTGCGCGGCCGGGGTCGTGGCAGTTGGCGGAAGGCGTAGCCGGGCGGGTTTGAGGTCGATCGTTTCGCGCTGCGGGCGAGGCCGCGGCGGCGGGATAAGACGCGCACGCGATGCGGGCGCATGCGAAGGAAGGGGGCGGTGATGAAAAACGCGTTATCTGTGAGCATGGGGAGGATGTGCGTCGCGAGCGCGGTGCTGCTGTGCCTGCTGCTTGGCGGGTGCAAGACGCCGCCGCTTCATCGTGGGCTCACGCAGACGCAGGTCACGGCGCTGAAGTCGGCCGGGTTTCAGGAGACCGAGCAGGGGTTCGAGTTCGGGTCGACGGGGCCGATCCTGTTTGATTTCGATCGGTACAACCTCAAGCCGGTCGTCAGGCGGGTTGTCGAGCGGATCGGGAAGACGTTGAGGTCGGCCGGGATCAATGGTGTGCGGGTTTATGGGTACTCGGACGAGGAAGGAGAGGCGGCTTACGATCTCGAATTGTCCCGGCGGCGGGCGGAGGTGGTGGCGATCGAGCTTGTGGATGTGGGGCTGGACGGCAAGCAGATCGCGGTGGTCGGGAAGGGGAAGAGCGATCCGGTGGGGGATAACCGGACACCCGCCGGGCGGGCGCAGAATCGGCGGGCGGCGATTGTGGTGTCGCCGCGGTGAGGGGGCGTCACGTCTGCATGACCAGCGACGTCAACTGCGCCGCCCGAGTCACTTCCGTCTTCGCATAGATCGACTTGATCTGCGAGCGGATCGTGCCGATCGACACGCCGCGCAGTTCGGCGCATTCCTGCGGCGAGCGTCCGTCGCAGCACAGCAGCACCGCGAGATCGGCTTCGGCCGACGACAGTCCGTAGAACACGCGCAGCCGCTGCGCGCGTGCCGCCGGCGAACGCAGGTCGGCTGCCGTCATCAATGCCGCGACGCCGGGCCGCTCGCGCACGAGGCGTGACTGTTCGGGCACCGGCATCAGCGCAAGCGGCAGCGGTTCGCCCGTCGCACGGCGCAGCAACAGCCCACCGCGCGCGAACGCGTGCCGCCATTGCGTATCGTCGACGCAGCCTTCCGGCGCGAAGCGCCCGTTCACGATTCGCAGCGCAGGTTCCGCCGCGATCAGTTGATCGGCTGCGCGATTCGTATAGCGGAGTTCGCGTTGCGCGCCGAGTAAGAACACCGGCACCGGAAGCGCATCGAGCGCCGATTCCGCGGCGGCCACGCGTGCTTCGAGTTCGCCGATGCGTGCCTCGATCCGCAATGCGCGGCTGATGTGTGCGCCCATGCTTTCGATCGCGACACGCTGTGCGTCCGACAGGCCCTGCGATTCGGGGCCGCTCTGTACGCTGAGGAATGCGCCGGTGTGCTCGCCGCGATGGATATACAGGCCGGCGATGCTGCCGATCCCGTATGGCCTCAGGAATTCCTGGTAGAACACGCAGTGTTCGCGCTGCGGGCGGGACAGTTGCTTGACGTCCTCGAACCAGCGACCAGTCGGCCAGTTGCCGGCGATCGGCACGACCGGGTCATACAGATAGAACTCGGTGTTGTATGCGCGGCGGCAATCGGCAACCCACGGTTCGTCGTCGCCCGCAGCCCGGTCGATGACCGGCACTCCCGCCGTATCGTCGAACGACAGCAGCGTGGCCATGCGCACGCCTACCGACGATCGCAAGCCGTCGAGCACGACTTCCCATCTCTGATCGCCCAGTGCTGCGGCGTAGATGTCATCGAGCAATGCCGATGGAATCAACTCGTTCCGTTGCATTTGGCTACCCCGCGCGATGCGTTCTTTTTGACAGCCTTTCGGGCATCTTACTCATTCTCGCGTTGGGTTCAATATGAGTAGGCACTTTCAGTCGGAAAGATGTTGCTTTTGGGGGCGTTTCTCGTCAGACGTAATGGCGATTTACAATATTCTTGCGCGACTTTTCTGCATTCAGGACAAGGGTGCGATATCGCCAGACGATTCCAACATTGACCTTTTCATCTCCTAGATATCGTCGCGCAAACGCCGGCCGGGAAGGTTTTGATGATCGTCAACTATCCGTGCGCGTTTCGCGCTGTTCAGAAAGCGCGCTAGTTTGCGCATGCAGAAACGGACAGTGGAATGTCTCGGTACGGCCATGAAGCGACATCTGTCCGCGGAGACGCCATGACATTCGGGAGGCAGTTCTACCTCGCAAGCGGTCACTCGAATACCAAAAGTTAGCATCCTCTTATCGGCCGTGCCGACGTTTATGTGTTACCGTCTGAAAAGCGGCTTCAGATCGAACTTCAGCCATTCTTACACTTGCGCGAACACGAACGCCCGCTCCCGCTGCGAACGGATGTGTGCTCTCAACCGGTGCGGACCTTCGCTCAGCCACGTGGGACAACCATCACGGTCGCAGCGGAACAGGCAGGGTCTACTGCTGCTGGGTCGACTATCTGCAAGCCACATGGCTGAGGCCACGGACTCTATAAATGCTACGCCAAAAGGAGCGCGATCTAGCAACCAAGTGTGATTCTAAAGCATTGGCTCAGCCAACAAGTCGTCCCATGACGGGTAGTCTTTTGATTTTCACCGAGTTTTACCCAACCTATAGCCGCTTGGATGACGATGCCGCCGGGCTACCAATTGTTGATAGACTGACGGCCTGGGTTCGGACAGAGTGCTAGAGTTGCAAACCCTTTGTATCGAAGCCAAAAAGCCGCAAACCCTCCGTATAGAATATTAAAAATGAGCCCCAAGAAACCCGGAAGCGAAATTCGCCGTCTAATTGAACAACTGGCTGACACAATTCATATTGACGATCTCGCCGAGCGGCTGGGAATTCCGGTAAAGCGAGTAAGCGGTCGTTCATATGCGCAATGCATATTCCATAACGACACCAATCCATCGATGGCGCTGTATCCGGGCACATCGCGAGACAAGGCACACTACCACTGTTTTGTCTGCAACGCTCACGGCGATATCTTCGAACTAGTCAAACAGTCGAAAGGATTGGACTTTGTGGAGGCGGTGCGTTGGCTGGCGTCGTCCTATGGATTAGCGTCGCCGGCACTCGCGAGCGGTGTATCGTCAAGAAAATCGCAGAAAACAATAGGTCGAGCAACCGTCGAATTGATGTCCGAAAATTCCGGTGTTCTCGAGCGCGTCCTCGGGGTATACAGGCAGAAAGATACGAAGGCACTTGAGGCGTGGTTAAAGGCTCGCGCGCTGCCTAAAGAAGTCGCCGCTGCGGCGGAGTTGGGATTTGCCGCCCCGGCGACGCTTGTGAATTATGTTGAAAACGGCCGTTCGGATTTCGGCGCGTTCAGGGAACTACTTGGTCAATTGCAAAGCGCAGGTCTAATACGTCCTGAAAGAAAGAAGTCAGATGCCGTCGCTGCGGAGACTTATCTAAATCTCGGAGGGCAGTATAGGGATTTCTTTAACGATGGCCGGGTTATCTTTCCGATAAGAGACGCTTCAGGGCAAATGTTAGGTTTTGCGGGAAGAAGCCTAAATGAGTCGCCAGCGCCAAAGTATCTCTATTCACCGAATCTACCTAAATCGCAGGTGCTCTATCGAGCAAATTTCGCGCTTGCCAAAATCAAAGCCGACTTAGCCGATGGTGCCAAGCCGGTCGTGTACGTTTGCGAAGGACTGGTCGATGCTTTGCGACTCGAGAGTATTGGCTTATCCGCCGTCGCAGTTCTTGGCGCGCGCATGTCGGACGCTCAAGCTCGAATTCTAATCGATTTCGCTGGTACGTTGCCCGATATGGCTCCCTTGCAGGTCCGATTCTTCCTGGACCAAGATGGGGCAGGTTTGAAAGGGGCTGCAGCATCCATTCAAACTGTTCTCAAACTTGATAAAGACGTGCGCCTCGAGTTAGGGTTCGTCTGGCCGCTGGGCAGTCAATCGACCCATTCACAATCGTTTCCAATTAAGGATCCGGACGATTTACTCAGAATGTTCGATGCGCCAGAGTCAGCAATTGCATATCTTGACCGCTCCACTCACCCGGTCGCGGTAGCATTTCTGGCTGAGCGACTCAGGGTTTCCCCGATAGACATTCTCGAAGATGACCGCTGGGAGACTATTCCTCTTGGAGCGAAGTATCGCCTAGCGGTACTCTTTGAGAGCTTGGCGGGTGGTCTTGTCGATCGCGTCCTGACAACGGGAGCGGCACATTCTGATTCATATGGCAGGTGGCATCAAGATGTCTGGCGATTTATTCAGAATCCGGCTCCTGCACGTGTTGGGCTACCGATCCAGTCCGCGGAAGAAATCGCCCTGCATCTGAATATCGCGCGTGAGCTCGCTCAGGCGGGCGCAAACAAAGGCGAGGTACTCTCAGATATAGCGGCATGGAGGCGCGTATCACTTGCCGCCACAGCGTTTAACGAAGGCCTCATAACGCGCCTCCAGCAGGTCCAGTTCCAACCAATCGAGCCTTTCGACGCCGTTTTCGTGTCGAGAGGATTTGGCAAGGATGAGGAGCGCCTCAAGGCAATGCCATGTCTTGAGGATTTGATTGTGCAGCAATACTTAATGAATGAGCTGCTCACGGAGCGCCTAGACGACGGTTCCGAGTTAAAATTTAGCAATCATATTCCGGCTGTTCGTTACTACCGCTCAATTGATCACGTGCGCACAACGGGCGAATCAGGAGGAACTGAACATAGCGAGACGCTGAGTTTTGCGTACCAAGTCGACATGGATGCGCTAGAAGGCCGCTCTCCTCCTAGCGAGGGCGGAATGTTTCGTCCATATTTTGAGTGCTGGCGCGGCTTCATCTCTTCGCTGCTGAAGCAGGGACGAGCGATGAGTCAGGTTCATATGGTCCGTCTAGATTTGAAGAGGTACTACGATCGTATAACGCGTATCGTCGCTAAAGACATTTTAAGTAGCAGCATTGAGTCCGCGTACAAAAGCTTGGGAGATAGTCACGAGGCTTTCGCTCCGCTCCTCCGCCCTAAGGCACTACAAGCCGAGCGTCAACACGCTGCTATCGATTTTCTCCTGGACCAAAGCTTCGGATTTTACTACTACCATCCGAACACCGGGCACCCGATAGCGTCCGATTGGGAGAAAGGCATACCACAGGGGCCGGTGCTGTCCGCGTGGCTCGGGAATATTATTCTCTTCAAGCTTGACGCTGTGATGCGTGCAAAGCTACAGGAGCTGAATAGCGATCAAGTGGTTCGGGCTGGTTATGCGAGATATGTCGATGACGTGGTAATTTTGGCTGAAAATCAAGGAATACTCGATGTTCTGAGAGCTGCCGCTGAAGATGTCACTCGCACTCTGCAACTTGAATTAATCTCGAAAGAAAACTTCGCACCGATGTCGTCTGCGGAATTTTCACGGCATTTAACCGCGGGCCGTGCACTACCGGCCTATGGCCCGCGAGAAGAGGCGCTACTTCTTGAATCTGGTGATGGCGACGCCGGCTGGGGTATGTGGCAGACGGAAGGTCCACGCCGGCAAACGTCGTTGGAGCTTCTTCGGGATTCTCGACTGTACGCCATGCCGGCCGACACGGTTCTAGATCAAGTTTACACGGCACTGAGGGCTGATGATTTACGACCGGCGGAACTTGGGAAAGCTTCGCGTTGGTTGTGGTACCAAGCTGCGCTGTCATTCAAGGAGATGCAATATAGTGCGAAAGATGTCATTGCGCGCTACTGGAAGCTTTGGAGTACTGTAACTTCTGGCGCGCCTTTCACACTAGATGTACGAGTCCCTTGGGATGATCCGGCATTTCATGCGATCGAGGGATTAGAAAATCTGTTCGAGAGGGCAAATCGTGTCGAATTTGGTTTGACGCCAGAAGAATCAATTGAACGGACAAGATGTATCGCCGGACTGGCGTGTGTAGCACGCTCTCTGGAATTCGCGCGCATGTTTGAACAAACCAATCGCGAAGATGCGCCCCCGGGATGGGGACACGGGACGGCGCGCTTGCGTCGAATGTTCTTCCAGCGAGTCATCTGCATGCGCTGGAAGGCCGCGTGTTTGACCGATGATGCTCCGATGGCTGATTCTCGTGTCGAAACAGCCCAGATTTTGCTCCGTCATCTTGGCGACCCGCTGCGCGCTTCGCTGCGGCGATCACTTATTACCGATGCGGAAACTTGGAGGACTGGTACAACCGGTGTCGCAGTAACCTCTAGCGGTCAATTGGAACTCAATGTGTTGAGCGACGGCTTTCAATGGATCCATCGAGCAATCGCAGCGCTAGCATCGGAAACTGATTTTTCAGACGTGGATCCGCTATCAGGGTTTGAAAGCGACCTCGAAAGGATGGAGCGGTGGCTGAGGGATGACAGAGCGGCGCATTTTTCGGTCGCGCATGATAGGTTTCTTCCGTTGCTGCGTGGTCTATTGCCGAATGACGATGATCCGTTCAGCACGCAGCAAAGGCACGACGGAGAGACTACGTTGCTCTCTCTCCAGACGCTTGCGGCTATTGCGCCAAGACAGCATCTGGCAAAGTTGCTATCAAGACGAGGACACTTACTACAGGGAGGCGGAGAAAAGCTCCCTCTTCCACCTTTGCCAGGCGTGCCTGCGAGAGGGCTACTGCTCATTTCTCATGCTGAGAGAGATGGCAATTGGGTAAAAATCTCGACCTTATGGTGGGTTACGCCCCAACGAGAAGACGAGGAAATGCTGCTTCCGAGCTTCCGCCTTGCCTCCGCGAACGGAACAGTTGAAGACATCGCGCTTGATTGGCAGGAAGTCCAAGGGGTGGATGGACTTCAGATGTTTAGCGCCCCATGGGCCGGCGACAACTCGCCTGCTTACGCGCTGTTGCAACCTCCCGCGTTGTCAATAACCACCCGCAGTTTGACGTGGATCGCGGACGCGTACGAGTCGATCGCAAAGTTAAATAATATTGTCGAGCAGGATATGTCGATAGACGGTGCCGAATTTGTGCCGGCTTGGCCATATTTGGTAGTCAACTTGCGTCCCGAGATTCCCGGTGAAACTTCACTGAAGCTAACTCTACTCTCGCCGCGCTATCCGCGATCTTCGCTTGATGGCCTAGCATTCGTGCGTAGCGGCGCGCGGGGCTTGCAGACGTACGACGTGCCAGAACTATATGGTCGGCATTGGCGAGCCGGAGTTTTTCTGTCCGATTTATTTGGGTTTCGAAGCGATCTCGACCAGTACGCTTCATTGAACCCACTTGCTCTTGGTCGTCACGACACCGCTGACAGTCTCGAACCTGCCGCGCATCTTCTTCGGAACGTCCTTCGTAAGTTGCGGGGAGCATACGTAAACGGACGTGTACTCCAATCCCCGCCAGGACGAGATTACATTCCGGCATCTGTCGCTCGATCACTTGACTTGTTACGAAAATTCCCAGTTGATGGGGAATACCACAGCGCGATGGCCTATGTGCTTTCTAGCGAAGCCGAGACGGCTGGAATGCGCTCACGCCTCGCGACTGACATATCGCTCGATTGTCCTGGCATCGCGGGAGCCTTCTTCGAGCAAGTCGCTATGCGCGTCGTCAGCCGGATACAGCTAGGCTGGCTGAGTCAACCCTCTGAGTCGGATACTGTCAACACACTGTCGACGAATCGTACTCTCCCGCGGGCATACTGGTCTTTAGCCGATAGGTTGTCGTCGTTACGTTCGACCATTGAGAGTACCGAAGAGCAAGATCGAAGCTTCACGGTACTGGTCTCAGGATTGCGGCTTGCCGCCATATCGGCGTGGTTACGTGAGTTGACGTTTGCGGTGGAGGCCCTCCCAAGGAAGGAAGAATGGCCGCTACCCCTCGATGGTGAAGTCGCCGAAGTCTGGCAAATTGAAGAGCGAGGTTTTCTTTTTGATCGGCCTGATGGATCCGTCAGCGCTCTTACCGAGTTCTTCCAAAAAAATATAGCCGAAGGGGCCTCGGAGCGGGCATTCGCAAGCATTAGTCCACTCGGTTGGCTGGTTTTGTTGGCGGGAAGAATTGGACTGATCAACGGATTAATGAGAAGACCGTTGATAAGCGAATGGAGCACTAGCCAATTTGATCGCGCAAAAGTGTTGGCAACAAGCCTTGCGGCGATTGCGTCTGCGACTGTTGAAGATGGGGACGGTGTCCATCCCGACTGGCCGTTTGAATGTGATCGCGCAGCTGTGCTTTCGCAATGGGCGACACCTTCGTTTGCTTTGAGCGCAGTCATCGTCGGCGAGTTCGAGGTGAATATCGGCCTCAATCATACTTCTCGGGTAGTCGGGCCGTGGAGACTTGATCCTGCGGATCGCAGCTTCACCGATTCAGTCGGAGGCAAGTGGGGCGTCGCACCTTGGCAGATTCTCTTGGGCGGAGGGGCAAAGCCAGAGCGGGTTACGATAGGCAGGCGAATTCTCAGCGTCTGGGATGAAACACGAGACGCTGACGGAAACCTTTTACTCGTCGCCGCGCGCGATGCGCGGCTTGGTAGATTGCTAAACGAGGAGGCTTTCGCTCATCAAGACTCACAAGGCGACGTTTCGTCGGACACGCTAGATAACGTTTCCGAAACGGCTGGCCGCGGTGTATTTGAGACCGATATTCATGCGACCGACAAGACGTCTGAAATAGGTAGCCAAGCCGACGACGCGCAAGAATCGCATTCGTCGCTCAATGAGCTACGCGAAACCAATGATACGTTGCGGGGATCCAGGGAAACCTCCACTCCCTCCGGTTCATCGTCATTGGGTGAACGGACTGATTGGCGAACGCTGCAGCAGAACACTTGGCAGTTGAGGCAGGCGAAGTCACTTGGACACGTACGCATCGCTCTGATGCAGTGGGAACTCCATGAGACCTATCATCATTCTGCAATTGATGCGGACAAATGGGACGAGAAATGGCCGCCAAGAAGAAAACCGGTCGCGGGAGTGTCTAAGTCACTTTTACCTTTTGAAGCGAGTGCAATCGAATACCGTCGCAGACAATTTCTCGCTGAGGCACTAACCGCATGCGAAAGCTTCAAGGTGGATCTTCTAGTACTCCCGGAGTACTCGGTCAGACCTGATACGGTGGGTTGGCTGAAAAACCAGCTGCAGCTAAGGACGGGGGCGCCCTCCATATTGGCCGGCACGTACAAGTTACACGGCAGATCGTCGGATTTGAACTTCGAAAAAGTATATCGGGAGATTCTCGGTTTACCCGAATATCAGAAGACGTTTGAGTCGTCGTCTGTCGTCACGAAGGGAAGTAGCGGCGATTACATTTCTGGTGAACACAGTGCGGTGCTAACCATGCTATCGCCTTTGGAGTTGAAGAGCGGTGAGCGAATCGTCTGTACCTTCTCGCGGCGAAAGAAGTATCCATCCCTCGCCGCCGCTGAAGTCTTTAACCCTCCGATGGAACCATTGGCTCCGCTCTTTTCTAGTTCAGGGCTGTTGCACGAATTGGAGCGTCGTTCTAAAGGCGGGCTTCGTTCTGCCACTGCAGAGGCGGTATCGGCCGCAGAAATACTCCATTACATCGAAAAACTGCGACATCTGGAATGTTTCGCAGAATTTGTTTGCTCAGAGCTGTTTTTGCCGATGAGCCTTGCCAACCATCAAACGCTCGCTGTAGAGTTTCACAAATTAGCTCGCCGATTCGGTTCAAGAATTGACGAAGATCTCGCGATGAAGCAAGTGCAAGCCGACATAGAGGGCGTCGCGAAGTTTCTGGGTATCTCCGATAAAACAGGGACGATGAAGAGGCGCTCAATTCTGCTTGTACCGGCGATGACAACTAGATCGGCCGACTATTGGATATTCGGCCAAGCTGCTTTGCTCGCCGGCGGGGCGACGACTGTCTTTTGCAACGCCGTCGATAGTCATTCGGTCGGGGGAAGTTGCTTCATCGGGCGAAATAGTTGGAATGGGGGCGAGCACAACGTCCACAGCGACACAAACATAACTCCTTATGCAGGGTGGTCAAAGGGTATTTACTACAACGGTCGTTCCGACGCTCTTGGCAATAATGAGCAGGCGATGGTTATCGCCGACGTTGACCCGCTATTTATGCATGAAGGCAAGCCAAGACCACAGGCGCTGGCTAATCCGCTTCAGCTAGTTGCTTACTTGCCTATTGTAGAAGTTGACGAAAAAGAATCGCCAAAATTCAGATCTGACTTGCAGGCTAGACTAGCGCCTCTGGTTCCGTCGCAAATCAGGAGCCGTATCATTGAGCCGACAGTTCGGGGTATCAGGGAATTAAAGGAATGCATTTCGGTGCAACTTGCGGCTAGAGACAAGTGCACCGATCCGAAAAAAAGCTTAGCGAGGCCTTTCAACGAGCGCTTTAGCCATTGGGAGAACTATTGGAATACAAATGTCTTCGTTGGAATGCCGCCGGCGCTTGTGGACTGGCTATGGGTGGAGAGCTCACCAGCCACTCAAGCATCACCGGGAGTCGAAATCTTTGTTCCAGGGTACTCAAATGACGATCTGTCGTCGATGCCAACCGATCACTCTTTCCGATAACGCGCGACCTTTCTGGAAATAGGGGTTGAGCCCGGCATAGAAGCCGGGCTTTCAAAAGGCATCCGATTCATTTGTCGCGATCGTTCCAGCTGTCCGTGGAAGGACAGCGTCGCGCTTGGCCTGCGGGCTTGCTACTTTCGAGCCAGCAGGTCCTTCGGCGCGGCGTTGTCGAGCATCGATTCAGCCAACAGACGTTTGAGCTTGCTGTTCTCCTGCTCCAGTTCCTTCAGGCGCTGCGCTTCGGAGACCGTCATCCCGCCGAACTTCGCTTTCCAGTTGTAGTAAGTCGCTTCCGAGATGCCGTACTTGCGGCACAGCTCCGCCGGCTTCAAGCCAGCCTCGGCTTCCTTCAAGATGCCGATGATCTGTTCTTCGGTGAATCGCTTTTTCATTGCCGTTCCTCTCTGGAACGGACTCTACACCGTCACCGTACTAAACGCGGGGAGCAGGTCAAAAGTCCTCGCAGACCAACGAACGGTCGGTGGCGATGCCCTTCCCGAATGAATTCGCCCTCCGAACGTGCCGCTCGGTCTGCGAAGGTCTGGTATGGGTCGGTTGTTGCCTGTGGAGGCTGCAGAAAACGAACGTTTCCAGCGAGCAACTTCTTCATGTCGGGAAGTCGGAAGAGGAGCAGCAGTCGCTTCTGTATCGAACTGTGCTTGTACCGCGAGTGAAGCCAATTCATTCGAACTGTTTCGAATGATCGCGTCCCAAGGCCGATCGACGTTCGCGTCGATTAGCTTTTCCTTCCGCATCTGCGCATGCGATGGCGCGGCGCACGCAGGCGAAATTACGTACCTATGCCTAACGGCTAACGTTCGCGCGAGCCGCAAATATTGAGCGTTAGCGATGGTCTAATAGGCAATGTCCAGTGATGATCGCGCGTGCATCGCGCGCGCGAATGGACACAACGTAACCGGTAGGCCCTATCGAAACATTGCTTTCATCGGGGCAAAAACCAAGGAGGAATCCAGACCACAAAAATACCGCAGTAAACGAGCGCGGGCCGCAAGTGCTACCAACACTCACGACCCGCTAACCACAGCCAACTGAACAGGAGTTGCCCATGGCTAAGCCGAATCATAAAGCACGACCACCGAAGACGGAACGTTTCGTCACGATCCAGGAAATGTGGGGTACCCCGAAAACGGATATCAAGCCGGAGAAGTTCTACCCGTACATGAAGATTGGTGGAATGTGGCTGATTGAAGATGCGTGTTTCGTACCCGGCCAGAAGGCGCGGATCGATATTGAGCCTGGCAGGTTGATCATCACGAAACTGTAAAAGGCAACGCCGCAAGACGCGGCCGCGCTGCGCGACGTCGCGCAGCGCGCCGGGCAGGCTAGCCGCCATCTGCCGCCCCCAACGCATCACCAGCCGATATTGCACGACGACCGCGATGTTCCCGCGCCACCAGTAGCCGTGCAATGCGTACCGGCGCCGTTGTCGTAGAACGTCCGGGTCTCCGGTTGCGGCACCGACGGATCAAACGGATTCGGCGTACCGTGCGGCCCGCGCGCGGCATCGTAAGTCCGCGTCGGCGTATACGAGCCGCCGCTGCCCACAGGTCGCGATCCATTCGCCCGCAGGTATTCGTTCCAGTTCTGCGCGCGCTGTTCGTATCCGGGCAAAGCGCGCCCGAGGCTGTCGCTCCCACCCGCGCCGAGCGCAACGCGATTCGCGGGCAATATGAAATCGGATTCGTGTACGGACGGAGTGTGCGATTCGAGCGTATCGCCTGACACACGCACCGGCCGCGTATCAGGCGTTTCGAACGGGCTGCGTTCAGCCGGCGCAGCGTACTTTCCGCGCCGGGTTACGCGTGCCGAGCGCCCCTCATCGCGAGCCACGGCCCGACGTTCCGAACGAAACACGTTGGCACCGCCCGAACGATCGACCAGCGAATCGCGGCCAGAGGCGTCGACGGTAGAAACAGAAAGCGCACAAGCAAGCGCGGCAGCGGTAGAAAGATGGAAGGGATGATTCATATGCGATCCGAAGCAGGTGATGTGCATTGAAAAACGGCAGATCACTGGCTGGCGAGACTGAACGACGGACGGGCGTTGAAGCGGCCCTGAAGCGACGGCGAAGCGCGGCGGGTGCGGTTCGCGGGGAGGCTGGCTTGATTGCAGAGGCGAGTTCGCATTATTTCACAAAAATAACAATCAGCTTTCGTGAATGCAGCAAACGTCAGCATATGGAAGGATTGGCCGGTGCAATCCGCCACCTCGCGTTGGTGCGCGCCAACGCAATCGTCAGTCGATTGATTTAAAAAGCACCGACCCCCAAAAACAAAAAATCGTGTAATCCACGACCATAGATCGCCGCCAAGCCCCGCCCATCAAGGCCAAACGCGACAACCCCACCCAAAATCGCAACCCAATTGCACCCACCGCAAACGTTCTCCACCTACCCGAGTTGCTCCCAAATCGCCACCTCGCCTCACCCCAGTTTCTCCGTGTTTTCCCTCATAGAAGCGGCATTTTTGACAGACGATTTAAAAACCCCCATATAATTTCGACTGCCTTGCCAACGGCTGTCGGACCATCCCTCCGAACAAGCAGTTGGCAAGCGGGGCAGGCGAAACGCTTGCGCAATGCAAGACGCATCACGATGTCTTTCCGAACCAGACGTCCCCCTTGGGGGACTGCAAGAGCCGGGCCCCGCTACGCAACATCCATCCGCAGGTCCGTCTTCATGTGTCTCGGGCGTGTCCCATGTCCTCGCCCCGGGTGCTGTTCGATTGCGCAAGTCATGCCGCCTTTGCCCGTATGACTAAACAACATCGAGGAGCTCCCAGATGACGCTGTCCCGTCTTACGTCCATTTCCGTCGCCGCCGTGCTGTTCGCCGCCGGCGCCGCCGCCGCGCAAGCGGAAACCGTGAAGATCGCCATCGCTGGTCCGATGAGCGGCTCGGTCGCCCAATACGGCGACATGGTGAAGGCCGGCGCGCTGACCGCGATCGAACAGATCAACGCGGCAGGCGGCGCGGGCGGCAACAAGTTCGAAGTCGTGCAGATGGACGACGCATGCGAACCGAAGCAGGCCGTCGCCGTCGCCAACAAGATCGTCAGCCAGAAGATCAAGTACGTGATCGGCCACGTGTGCTCGGGTTCGACGATTCCCGCCTCCGACATCTACGAGAACGAAGGCATCGTGATGGTCACGCCGTCGGCCACCGCGCCGCAGCTGACGGAAGGCAAGAAGCGCCACTTCATCTTCCGCACGATCGGCCGTGACGACCAGCAAGGCCCGGCCGCCGCGCACTACATCATCAACAACGTGAAGCCGAAGAAGGTCGCGATCCTGCACGACAAGCAGTCGTACGGCCAGGGCATCGCGTCGTCGGTGAAGAAGGACCTCGAAGGCGCGAAGATCCCGGTCGTGCTGTTCGAAGGCATCAACGCCGGCGATTCGGACTACTCGGCGATCATCACGAAGCTGAAGTCGCAAGGCGTCGACTTCGTCTACTTCGGCGGCTACCACCCGGAAATGGGCCTGCTGATGCGCCAGGCGCGCGAGCAGGGCGTGAAGGCGACGTTCATGGGCCCTGAAGGCGTGGGCAACAAGGACGTGACGGCGATCGCCGGCCCGGCTTCGGAAGGCATGCTCGTCACGCTGCCGGCCGACTTCTCGGCCGACCCGGCCAACGCGGCGCTCGTGAAGGCGTTCGCGGACAAGAAGCGCGACCCGAACGGCCCGTTCCAGATGCCGTCGTACGCAGCGGTGAAGATCATCGCCGACGCGATCGCCGGCGCGAAGACGACCGACCCGACCAAGGTCGCCGCGTACATGCACAAGACGACGTTCGACACGCCGATCGGCAAGGTCGCGTATGACGCCCAGGGCGACCTGAAGGCGTTCAAGTTCGTCGTCTACACGTGGCACAAGGACGCGACGAAGACCGCCGCCAAGTAATCCGGCGTACCCGCCCGCGCGCCCGCCCTGTCCGAGACCCGGACGGGGCGGGCGTGCATTCGCGCCGCGCATGACCGCATTGCGCGGCCGACGGGCGGCCCGAGACGACACCGTGCGTTGCGCGCGGCCGAACGCCGTGATCCGGCGCCGGCATGCGACCCAGCGCCAACGGGAGCTTCCCGCACATGACTGACTTCTTTCCTCAATTCGCCCAGCAACTGGTCAACGGCCTGACGCTGGGTGCGATCTATGCGCTGATCGCCATCGGCTACTCGATGGTCTACGGCATCATCGGCATGATCAACTTCGCCCACGGCGAGATCTACATGATCGGCGCCTACGTGGGCCTCGTGACCCTCACCGCCATCGGCATCTCCGCCGGCTATCCGCTGCCGCTCGTGCTCGGCGCCGCACTGATCGTGTCGGTGCTCGTCACCGGCCTGTACGGCTTCGCGGTCGAGCGCGTCGCGTATCGCCCGCTGCGCGGCGGCCCGCGCCTCGTGCCGCTGATCTCCGCGATCGGCATGTCGATCTTCCTGCAGAACTACGTGCAGATCGGCCAGGGCGCGCGCGACGTGTCCGTGCCGGTGCTGATCTCCGGCGCATTCGACATCCATCTCGGCGGCGATTACGACGTGACGATTCCGTATGCGCGTCTGCTGATCGTCTGCGTGACGATCGTGCTGATGATCGCGCTCACGCTGTTCATCTCGCATTCGCGGATGGGCCGTGCGTGCCGCGCCTGCGCCGAAGATATGAAGATGGCGAACCTGCTCGGCATCGACACGAACCGCGTGATCTCGTTCACGTTCGTGCTCGGCGCGATGCTGGCGGCCGTCGGCGGCGTGCTGATCGGGCTGACGATCGGCAAGCTGAATCCGTACATCGGCTTCGTCGCGGGCATCAAGGCGTTCACCGCCGCGGTGCTGGGCGGGATCGGCAGCATCCCGGGCGCGATGCTCGGCGGCGTGCTGCTGGGCCTCGCCGAAACCTTCGCCGCAGGCTACATGCCGGCCGAGTACAAGGACGTGGTCGCGTTCGGCCTGCTCGTGCTGATCCTGCTCTTCCGCCCGACCGGCCTGCTCGGCAAGTCGGACATCGAAAAGGTCTGAGGGAGACGCAGATGAGTCAAGTCATTTCCGTTCGCCGCCCGGCCGCCGACGCGTCGGTCGGCCAGGCGCTGAAGAATGCCGCGGCCGCCGCGCTGCTGACGGCGATCCTCACGATTCCGGTGCTCGGCCTGCAGCTGAAGCTCGACGGCTATCAGGTCGTGCTCACGCCGCACTGGCGTCCGGTGTGGATCGCGGTCGCGGCCGTGTTCCTGTTCCAGCTGTTCAAGCCGTGGTTCGTGCGCGCGAAATCGGCGGTGAAGCTGCCGGCGATGCCCGCGATGGGCGCGCAGCAGCAGCGCGTGATCATCTGGGTGCTGCTCGCGGTCGGGCTCGTGTGGCCGTTCTTCGGTTCGCGCGGTGCAGTGGACGTCGCGACGCTCGCGCTGATCTACGTGATCCTCGGCCTCGGGCTGAACATCGTGGTCGGTTTCGCGGGGCTGCTGGATCTCGGCTATGTCGGGTTCTACGCGGTCGGCGGCTATACGTACGCGATGCTGAACCAGTATTTCGGGCTGTCGTTCTGGGAGTGCCTGCCGATCGCGGCGATCGCCGCGGCGACGTTCGGCTTCCTGCTCGGCTTCCCGGTGCTGCGCCTGCGCGGCGACTATCTGGCGATCGTCACGCTCGGCTTCGGCGAAATCATCCGGCTGCTCGCGAACAACCTGACGAGCCTCACCGGCGGCCCGGACGGCATCTCGAGCATTCCGAAGCCGACGGTGTTCGGCTTCGAGATGGCGCGCTCGGCGAGCGTCGAAGGCGCGAAAACCTTCCATGAACTGATCGGGCTGGAATACAGCGGCGAACACATGGTGATCTTCCTGTACCTGATCGCGCTGGTGCTGGTCGGCTTCACGCTGTTCGTGACGAGCCGCCTGATCCGCATGCCGATGGGCCGCGCGTGGGAAGCGCTGCGCGACGACGAGATCGCGTGCCGTTCGCTGGGTCTCAACCCGACGCGCATCAAGCTGTCGGCGTTCACGCTCGGCGCGGCGTTCGCGGGCATCGGCGGCGCGTTCTTCGCGGCGCGTCAGGGCCTCGTGAATCCTGAATCGTTCACCTTCATCGAATCGGCGCTGATCCTCGCGATCGTCGTGCTCGGCGGGATGGGTTCGCAGCTCGGCGTGATTCTCGCGGCGATCCTGCTGACCGTGCTGCCGGAAGTCGCGCGCGGCTTCGCCGAGTACCGGATGCTGATCTTCGGTCTCGTGATGGTGTTGATGATGATGTGGCGTCCGCAGGGCCTGCTGCCCGCGAGCCGTCCCCACGTGGAGCTGCCGCAATGACCGCGAATGCAGAACTGTTGAAGGTCGCCGGGCTGCAGATGCGCTTCGGCGGGTTGCTCGCGGTGGACGGCATCGATTTCGACGTGCGCCGCAACGAGGTGTTCGCGATCATCGGGCCGAACGGCGCGGGCAAGACCACGGTGTTCAACTGCGTCGGCGGCTTCTACAAGCCGACCGGCGGCGACGTCGTGCTCGACGGCCACGCGATCGCCGGGCTGCCGAGCCACCAGATCGCGTTGAAGGGCCTCGTGCGCACGTTCCAGAACATCCGCCTGTTCAAGTCGCTGACGGTGGTCGAGAACCTGCTCGTCGCGCAGCATCGCAAGGTGAAGTCGGGGCTGTTGCCGGGCCTGTTCTCGACGCCCGCGTATCGTCGCGCCGAGAAGGAAGCGCTCGAACGCGCGGCCGTGTGGCTCGACCGGATGGGGCTGAAGTCGGTCGCCAACCGGCAGGCGGGCACGCTGTCGTACGGGCACCAGCGGCGCCTGGAGATCGCGCGCTGCATGATCACCGAGCCGCGCCTGTTGATGCTGGACGAACCGGCGGCCGGTCTCAACCCGCAGGAAAAGATCGAGCTGCAGCACCTGATCGACAAGCTGCGCCACGAGTTCGGCGTGTCGGTGCTGCTGATCGAGCACGACATGAGCCTCGTGATGGGCGTGTCGGACCGCATCCTCGTGATGGAGCACGGCCGGCCGATCGTGATCGGCACGCCGGAAGCGGTCCGCAACGACCCGCGCGTGATCAAGGCGTATCTGGGGGAAGAGTGATGCTGAAGCTGGAACAGGTCCATACGCACTATGGCGCGGTCGAGGCGCTCGCGGGCGTGTCGATCGAGGTGAAGAAGGGCGAGATCGTCACGCTGATCGGCAGCAACGGCGCCGGCAAGACGACGCTGATGATGACCGTGTGCGGCACGCCGCGCGCGTCGTCGGGCCGCGTGCTGTTCGAGGGCAACGACATCACCGCGATGTCGACGCACCAGATCATGCGGCAGGGGATGGCGATCTCGCCGGAAGGGCGGCGCGTGTTCCCGAGCCTGACGGTACTCGAGAACCTGAAGATGGGCGGGTTCTTCGCGAGCCGTCATGAGATCGACGACGGCATCGAGCACGTGTTCAAGCTGTTTCCGCGCCTGAAGGAACGCGCGGCGCAGCGGGCCGGCACGATGTCGGGCGGCGAGCAGCAGATGCTGGCGATCGGTCGCGCGCTGATGAGCAAGCCGCGCCTGCTGCTGCTCGACGAGCCGACGCTCGGCCTCGCGCCGCTCGTGATCGCGCAGATCTTCGACATCATCCGGACGATTCGCGACGAGGGTGTCACGGTGTTCCTGGTCGAGCAGAACGCGAACAAGGCGCTGGGTGTGGCCGATCGCGGCTACGTGCTCGAAACGGGGCGCGTGGTGCTCGCCGATACGGGCGCGAACCTGCTCGCGAACGACCGGATCAAGCAGGCGTATCTCGGCGGTTGACGAGAGAAAGCCGCCGGCCTGCAACGGGCCGGCGGTTTACGGGAATGGTGTAGCCGATTCGGCTTCGATCGTAGCAATTTCGACTACATCTGGCGAAGCACTCGGATCGACGCAAAATCACTACGACGACGCGAAACACCTCTATCAGCAGCGGTTCGGCCTCGACCTGCTGATGACACTTCTACCCTAACTGATCCTGAACGTGCTTTTCAGCACGTCGCGCAAATGCAGCGCGGCGCGATTGCTGTCGTCCGTGAGGATCGTGATCAGATGCGGCGGCAGATCCGGCAGCGCGATCCCCGCGACGTTGCTCGTCAGGTTGCCGGACACGCGGTCGTGCTCGATGATGCCGACCGCGAGGCCATTCGCGATGCACGCCTCGACCGCCGGTGAGCTCGCGCTCTCGAGCAGCATCCGGTGCGCGATCTTCGCCTTCTTCAGCGCGTTCAGCGCGGTGTCGCGGTACGGACATCCCTGCAGCTGCACGGCGATCGGCAGCGGCGCGTCGGGATTGAACTTGAACGTGCGCGCGGCGACCCACACCGGATGGGTCTTGCTGAGCAGTTCCGCGTGCGGCAGCGCTTTCGGCACGACGGCAATCGTGATGTCGAGCTGGCCGCGGGAAAACATCAGCTGCAGTTCCTCGCTGGAGCGCGCTTCGACGGTCAGTTCGAGCAACGGCCGGTCGGCGGCGAAGCGCGGCAGGAATTCCGCCATGAAATGCGCGGCATACGAATCGGGGATGCCGAGCCGCAACTTGCCGGTCAGGATCTGCGGCGACAGCGATTCGACCAGGCGGTCGTGGCTCGACAGAAACTCGGTGGTATCGCCGAGCAGTTTGTGACCGAACTGCGTGAGCTCGACGGCCTGGTTGTTTCGCGTAAACAGTCGCTGCGCGACCATCTCCTCGAGCTTCTGGATCTGCGCGGTGACCGACGACGGGCTGCGATTCACATACGCAGCCGCATCCTTGAAGCGGCCGAGCTTCGCGACGGCGTGGAAGGTACGCAGCAGGTCGACGTCCAGGGTGCGCGGCATGATTTTGATTTTCCGAATCAGTGATTCAGGTAATGTCGATTGACGGAATTATTGCGCCTCCCTATCCTCGGGTCAACAGGCAGACGACGGCAGGCATTCGATCGAGCGTCACACGTATCCCGGGGAACGATTCATGTCTATCAATGATTTTGTAGTGGATGCATTGGTGCGGGACAGGAAGCTGAAGGCGGAGTCGGTATGGACGGTCGAGAATCACGAGAAGTATTCGACGTTGCAGCGCACGGACGATGCCGCGCGGCGACGCGAGGCGGGGCGTGAAGTCTTCTCCTTGATGCGGAACCTGAACGAATTGGGGGTTCGGAGTCCTGCATTATGTGCAGATCGCAACGGAAAAGGATCGTTGCGGGAAGCGATCGGTGCGTTGAGCGAGCGTCTCGCCACGTTGTCGCGCGGCCGCCATGTTCACTACATCGAACTCGGGCCCGAGCCGGTCAAGACGACCGAACTGATGAAGGGCGTCAGCGGCGGCGGGCCGGACCATCTGCGCTACACGGCGGTCGATATCAACGAGTCGTCGGAACACGCGATGCGCGACGCGATCATGCCGTTCCTGAAGACGCCCGGCTGTTTTAACTACATCGCCGACGATTACCGGAACGTGCAATGGAACCACATCGATCTGGGCCAGGACATGACCTTCATCACGATGCTCGGGTTCCAGGAAGGCAACGAATTGCCGGTGACGATCGGCCGGCTGATCCGCACTCTCGGCGGCAAGTCGACCTACGTGGTGTCGGAGATGCAACTGTTCGTCGAAGGTCGCGAAGCGCATATCTACGACTTCTACCGCAACGAGAACATGGTTCGGTTCTCCGAAGTCGTCAGCCGGCAGCAGGGCTTCGAGCCGCACGGCGAGCATGACGTGTCGATCGTCCGGCTGAACCTGCTGGGCGATCAGTTCCACGTTGCGGTTACGCTGCAGCCGGTGTCGAAGGCCGGCGTCCACGGGCATCTGATCACCAACGTCTGCCTGAAATACACGCCCGAGCAATTTCGCCACGTGCGCAGCAGTCACGGCAACTGCCGGGTGATCGACGAACTGCGCAGCGGGGACGGCAGCGTCGTGTACCAGATAGCGCAGTTCAAGGGCTAGCGCCCGGGGCCACGACAACGAGAGCGAGGCACGCGATGAACAAGGGAAATGCACTGCCGGTGTTTGCGCGCGGGTTCGATCGGGTGAGGCTTGCGCTGCAGACCTCGCTGGCCGGCGACGCGAATGTCGCGGACGACACGGTTACCGTTGCGGAGCGGATGCGCTGGACGAGCGGCTGCCTGCGTGACGGCTATCAGGTGCGGTATCGCCGCAACCTCGGCGATCTCGGCTATCGCGACGTGCCGATGCGCGGCACGCAGTCGAACGCGCTCAACGCGGTGTGCAGCCTGCGCGGGTTGTTCTCCGACGAAGCGGTTCACGCGTTGCGCGAGATCGGCCGCACGCTGGAACGCAGCGCGTCGCATAGCAACTGGATCATCTCGAAGCGGGTGCGTGCGGTGACGAACCGCTCGCGCTTCATCGACGCGATGATGCACGACCGCGCGTTCCTGCTGCGGCTGTCGCGTCTGGCCGGCGCGCCGTTGATCCCGTATCCGATGATCAATGCGCGCTCGCAGTTCAACTATTACTACCCGACGCGCGAGCGTGACGACAAGGAGCAGGTCGGTATGTGGCACACCGACGGCACGAGCTTCGTGCTGAACATCGTGCTATCGGATCGATCCGAATACGAGGGCGGAAACTTTCTGTTCTACGAATCGACTGCCGAGACGTTCGATCGGCACGATCGCGAACGCGCGCATGTGAAGACGGCGGATTTGAGCCAGGCAGGCGACGCGCTGCTGATCTACGGCAGCAAGCTGTTCCATGGCGTCGAACCGGTCGAGGCAGGGCGACGCATGTCGCTGGTGCTGTCGTTTCATTGCCCGTACACGCGCGAGGACGACAACGGCTTCTGGCATCTCGCATCGGACGACGGCATCCCGCGCACGGTCGTCAATTGGCTGGCACTGCAACGCAGCCTCCGCGACGACGCCGCGATGCAGTACCTTCGCCTCGGTCTCGAACCGATCCGGTTCGAAGACCTGGGCGACGCGCGCACATCCACGGTCACGTTCTGAGGGGCGCCGTTCCCATGCAGCTTTTCCTGATCCAGCTCGTTTTCGTGTTGTCGTGGAGTTCCGGCTTCATCGGCGCCAAGCTCGGCGCGGAGACGGCCGGCGCATTCAACCTGCTGTTCTGGCGTTTTCTGCTCGTCACGCTCTGTCTGGCGATCGTCCTCAACAGGCGGCTCGGGCGCCTGACGCTGGAGAAGATCCGCTATCACGCGGTGATCGGCTTTCTGTCGCAGTTTCTCTACCTGGCCTGCGTCTACGTCGCAATCCAGCATGGCCTGCCGCCGGGCATCGCGGCGATCGTCGCGGCGTTGCAGCCGCTCATCACGGCGGCGATGACGACGTTCGAAGGCAGCGAGCGCAGCGGCGCGCGACAGTGGGCCGGGCTCGTGCTCGGATTCATCGGCGTCGGCATCGTGATCGGCGGGCAATACGCGCTGCCGACCGAATCGGTCGGCATCGTCATGTATATGCTGCCGCTGGTGTCCGCGCTGGGGCTGTCGATCGCGACGATCTATCAGCGGCGGCGCGCGCTCACGACGGCGCGCAGCAACGAGGACGGGTTGTTTCTGCCGCTGTTCGTGCAGGGGGGCGTGAGCCTCGTGCTGTTCGCGGCATGCGGGCTCGTCACCGGCGATCTGCATGTGCCGACGCAGCCGAACGTCTGGTTGTCCGTCGTGTGGCTGACGGTGTTCTCGACGTTCATGGCTTACCTGACGTTATGGGCGCTGCTCAAGCGCATGCCCGCGACGCGCGTGGCGACGCTCGTCTATCTCGAACCGCCCGTGACGCTGACCTGGGCCGCGTGGATGTTCGGCGACCGGATTCCGGTGACGACCTATCTCGGCATCGTCGTCGTCGCGCTCGGCGTGTGGCTCGCCAGCAAGCACGGCGAACGGTTCGGCCGGGCGCGGCGGGCAGGCATGGAAGCGGCCCGCAGCAGTGAGCCGGACGCCGAACTCACGCGTGCAACGCCAGACCCTTCACGGCTTTATCCACAGCCTTCTTCGGCCCGTGCAATGCAAGGCCGACCAGATCGAGATTGGTCGCGTCCCCGGCGCGAAACACTTCGCGATTGGCCGCGTCGTGCCCGGTCGAGAACATCGCGCGCACGTACGGCACGATCCTGACTTCGCGCGACAGCGCGTGCCGATGCGCGGCCTGCAGGCCGTCGAGATCGGCTGCGAACACCAGCATCGGCTGGCCGAACATGCGGCCGTAGCGATTCCCGGCCGCATCCTCGTAAGGCTCGCCGAGCGCTTCGGGCGCGCCGGCCGCGACGCCCGTCGCGAGAAATGCGACCACGTTGAGTTTCTGCCACGCCGCGAGATCGTCGCGCACGATCAATGCCACTTTCGTATCGAACATGAGTGCTCCTCGTTGAAGCGCTCATGATCGGATAGCCGGCGCGATCAGTCTGGAACGTTTGTGCACATGCGCCGATAGGCGGCCGGCGTCATCCGGTACGCGCGGCGGAACCAGCGGCCGAGGTGACTCTGATCGGCGAAGCCGACGTCCGCGGCGGCCTGCGCCGGCGTGCGGCCTGCCGCGAGCAGCCGCCGTGCCGCGCGCAGGCGCAGGCGAACCAGGTACGCGTGCGGCGACGTGCCGTATGCGCGCTGGAACTGCCGCGTGAGCCGGAAGCGATCGGTGCCGGCCAACTCGGCGAGTTCGTCGAGGCCGAGGTTGCCGTCCAGATGCGCGTGCAGCAGGTCGCGCACGCGCACGATCGCCGGCGGCACGGTGCCCGTGCTCGTGTCGGCACTTGCCGCGACCGACTCGCGCAACTGACTGCCGAGGCGCGTGAGGAGACGGTCGAGCGTCTGGTCGCGCGCGAGCTTGCCTTCGTTGCCGTGGATCGCGAGAAACGCGTGGCGGATCGCGTCGACGAGGCTGCGATCGTCGACGAGCGTATGGCCGAACGCGGCTTCGACGCCGCTCAGGCCGGGAAGATTGACCCGGCGCGCGGCACGTTCGACCCACGCCTGCGGCAGGTACAGCATCGAGTAGGTGAAGCCGCCGGCTTCCGGCGCATGGCCGTCGTGC
Source organism: Burkholderia sp. BCC1993 (assembly GCF_905339865.1). Taxonomy (NCBI): domain Bacteria; kingdom Pseudomonadati; phylum Pseudomonadota; class Betaproteobacteria; order Burkholderiales; family Burkholderiaceae; genus Burkholderia; species Burkholderia sp. BCC1993. The sequence continues at coordinate 55,369 of NZ_CAJPGZ010000013.1, forward strand.
AGCGCGCCCGGCTCGATCAGGATCGCGCGGCCCGGCACGCTCGTGTGCAGCGACCGATGACACTGGAAACGCTGCACGCCTTGTTCCGTGAAGCCGATCAGCATGTCGTCGTGATCGTGCGGATCGTATGCATGCCCGCTGAAATGCGCGCGCAGGCTTTCGATTCCCGTTTCCGGATCGCGGCGTGCGACGAGCCAGTGTTCGTTCGTGCCGTTGTCGTTTGCCGTTGTCGTCATCGCATGCCCTACGCGTCGTCGTTGCGTGACGGGAAGTGTACGCGGGTTGCGGAAGCGTCGTGTCGGGCGCGGCGCATTCTTCATGCACCGCGGCCTGTTCGTCGCGCGCATATTGCGCAGGCGGCCGGCCGATGTGCCACCGGATCAGGCAGGCTTATCCGGGCGGGTGATACGGGATGTCGCTGACCTGCGACTGGCCGGCATCGCTGTGGCACGCACGTGCGCGCATCACCGGCTGATGTGATCCATGCTTTCCAGCGTGTCGCGCTCGGCACGAAAAGCTGCCGGGCGCGCCTTTCCTCGCTGACCAGTCGTCGGCCATGCATGGTCGGCCATCGCTACTCCCCACCTGATACACGAGCGACCATGCCGGGCCGGACACTCACTGCTACTGGCCGCCGCCATACAGCTGGTTGAGACGCTGGAGTTCTCCCGACTTCTCCACGCGCAGGTACTCCTCCTTGACCTGTGCGCGCGTGAGTCCGGCCGGTGCTCCAGCTTGCGAACCGGCGTTGGGCATGCTGCCCATCGACGTTGCGCTGATCGCCGAGTCGGATGGCGTACTCGCCGCCGCCGCGGCGCCTTCGCTCTGCGCCCGGGTGAGACCCGACGCACCCAACACACAGATGACGGCAAGTGCCGCCTTGTACATGCTCTTCATCGTGGCACCTCACATGAGAAAGCGATGCAACAACACGACGCGACCGACGCGGATTCCGCATCGTCCGCACATTCCGCCGCAATTGCATCGCGCGGGACACATATCCCGCATGCCGAACGCAGCAGTGGGTTCGTCACGAAAATGCAGCCGGAATGGCGAAATGATAGAACCCGCATGCTGCTTTGACGCCCTCTTGAAAGGGGGCAATTGCCGTCGCTGTCATGTGGAATGTCTAAACTGGACTGAGTTCGCGGAACGTGTGAAGTCGAGCGTCTCGCCCCGCCCCGCGCGCGAGTCCGGTGCATGTTCGAGGAGCAGATTCATGTCTGACAAACACGTCGCGCTTGCGAGTCATATTCGTCGGCTCTGTTCGCTCGCCGTCGAGCCGCATCTCGTCATTCCTCATGTGATTGAGGCGACCCGGCGTATCGTCGGTGCCGATTGGGGCATGTTCTTCTATGCGGACGAGCACTATGCAGTGTCGGACGTGTACAGCGAAAACGACGTGGTCTACACGTTGTTGCCGACGTATTTCGCGAACATCCACAATACTGAGCGGCAGGAAGTGCTGGGCGTCACGTTTTCCGATGCGATGCGCCGCGGACGCGGTTTCGATAACAGCGCGCACTACGATGATGCACTGCTGTCGAGCGACATGTACGCGGACCTGTGGCGGCCGGTATCGATGCGCCACTGTCTCGAACTGACCGCGACGGACGGCACGCGTGGCTGGGGCAGCCTGCTGCTGTCGCGCGCATCGGGCTGTCGTCCGTTCTCGGAACAGAACCATCGCGACATCGAACCCGTGGCACGGCATCTTGCCCATGCGTTGTCGCGGCCCGTGCAGCCAACGCAGCACGAATCGGAATGCAGCGAGTCCGCGATCATGGTGGTCGATGACGATGGCCGGCTGCTGCTGCACAACGCAGACAGCATCCGGATGCTGTCGCTCGCGACCGGCGAGCCGCTCGCGTTCTACCGTCACGAACGCTTGCCGGACTGGCTCGCACCGTTGCGGTCGAACATCAACCGGATCTGGCTCGGCTGCCCGGCGCCACCTGCGACGCTAGAGCGTCGCAACCATGCGGGGCGTTTCCGCTTCAAGGCCTATCGATGTACCGACGCAGCCGGGTTGCAACGCGATGCCGCGATCGTGATCCATATCGAACACTTTCCGCCACTCAGGCTGTCGGTCGAACGGCTCGGTTTTGCGTTCGGCCTGACCGAGCGACAACGCGAACTCTGTGTGCAGCTCGTGCTGGGCCGTTCGCACAGCGAGATTGCGCGTGACTTCGCGCTGCGCGACAGTACGGTCGTCGATCATGTTCGCAAGATCTACCGCCGGCTCAACGTACACAATCATGACGAATTGCGCGGCGTGTTTCGGGCCGGGTGGCGTGATTAAGTTCCGGGGCGCGGTGCGGCACGCTTGGTCCTGCCCGAATCTTGCCGTCCGCTGTTTGCAGGCACACTTGCGCCTGGCGTTCCGTTACAGCGCGCGTGCGATCGCCTGTTCCAGCAGCGACAGCCCGAGATCGATTTCCGCTTCGCTGACGGTCAGCGGCGGCGCGATCCGGAACACGCCGCCCATGCCCGGCAACTGCACGATGTTCATGCTGAGCCCGAGGTTCATGCACTCGCGCGTGATCTTCGCGCCGAGCCCGTCCGCCGGTTCCTTCGTCCGCCGGTCCTTGACGATCTCGACGCCGAGCAGCAAGCCGCGTCCGCGCACGTCGCCGATGCAGTCGAAGCGCTCCATCAGGTCGAGCAGCCCGCGCCGCAGCCGGTCGCCCATCACGTTCGCGCGCTGGACGAGGCCGTCGCGCTGCACCACGTCGAGCACGCGCAGCCCGACCGCGGCCGGCAGCGGGTCCGACACGTGCGTCGTGTAGAACAGGTAGCCGAGTTCGTGCGCGCGTTCCTCGATCCGCGCGGACGTGACGACCGCCGCGAGCGGCAGCCCCGCGCCGAGCGTCTTCGACAGCGTGAGGAGGTCGGGCGTCACGCCGTCGCGCTGGCACGCGAACATCGTGCCGGTGCGCCCGACGCCGGTTTGCGCTTCGTCGAGGATCAGCAGCATCCCGCGCTCCTCGCACTTGCGCTTGAGCGCCGCCATGTAGCCTTCCGGCAGTTCGATGATGCCGCCTGAACTCAGGATCGGTTCCGCGATGAACGCGGCGAGGTTGCCGCTCGACTGGCGATCGATCAGGTCGAATGCGTAGTCGAGTTCGGCGAGATAGTCGTAGGTGCCGTTGCGCTCGAAGCGCGGCCGGTACGTGAACGGCGCCGGAATCGCGAACGAACCGACGGCGGCCGGGCCGACGCCCTTGCGGCCGGCGCTGTACGTGGCGGACGCCGCCGCGCCCGTCATCCCGTGCCACGACTGCGCGAAGCCGACGATCTCGTACTTGCCGGTGACGAGCTTCGCCATCCGGATCGCCGCTTCGTTCGATTCCGCGCCGGTGCTCAGCAGCAGCGCGCGATCGAGCCCGGGCGGCGTGAGGTCGGCGAGGCGCGTCGCGAGCTCGACGACGGGGCGCGACAGCATCCCGCTGAACAGGTGATCGAGCTTGCCCGCGTATTCGTTGATGACGGAGACGATCTCCGGATGGCTGTGCCCGAGCACCGCGCTCATCTGGCCCGACGTGAAATCGAGGATCGCGCGGCCGTCCGCGTCGTAGACGAAGCTGCCTTGCGCGCGTTCGATGATCATCGGCTCGAACGTGCCGCCGTAGCGGATCAGGTGCTGCCTGGCGTTGTGCCAGAAGGTTGCGTCGTCGTTCAGGGACATCGGGCTTCTCCGGACAAGGGCCAAGGATCGCTTGCAGTCTAGGCGCCGGTCTGGTTTTATGGAAACGAATAGTTCTTATGCAAGGTAGAAAAGGAGCTAATACCTTGGCACGTTCGCTCGAAATCGATCTGCTGCGCTCGTTCGTCGTCATCGCCGAGGTGCGCTCGCTCAGCCGCGCGGCGGCGCGGGTCGGCCGCACGCAGTCGGCGCTCAGCCAGCAGATGCGGCGGCTCGAGGAAAGCGTCGACCAGCCGCTGTTCCAGCGCACCGGCCGCGGCGTGGTGCTCACGCATCCGGGCGAGCGGCTGCTCGTGCATGCGCAGCGCATCCTGCGGCAGCACGACGAGGCGATGGCCGACCTGTGCGGCACCGGGTTGTCGGGCACGATCCGGTTCGGCTGCCCGGACGATTACGCGGGCGTGTTCCTGCCGTCGCTGCTGCGGCAGTTCTCGAGCCAGCATCCGCAGGCGATCGTCGAGGTCGTGTGCGGGCCGACGCCGCGGCTGCTCGAACAGCTCGACAAGCGGGCGGTCGATCTGGCGATGGTGTCCGTGCCGGACGATGGTTCGGGCGGTGACTTCATCCGCCGCGAGCAACTGGTCTGGATCGGTTATCCGGGGCTCGATGCGGCGCGGTTCGATCCGTTGCCGCTCGCGCTGTCCGATCCCGATACGCTCGATCACATCGCGGCCTGTGACGCGCTGCATCGCGCGGGCCGCGATTATCGCGTCGCGTATGCGAGCAGCAGCCTCGCGGGGCTGACCGCGCTGGTGCGTTCAGGGCAGGCATTCGCGGTGATGACGCAGACGGCGGTGCCGGCGGATCTGGCCATCCTCACCGGCGATCGCGGGCTGCCGCCGCTGCCGGCGGTGGGCATTACGCTGCGGTTCGACCGGAAGCGGCCGTCGCATCTGACGGCGGCGTTTTCGGAGCATATTCGGATCACGCTGCCGTTGCTGTGACGCACGGTGCGAGGTCGATGCGGCATCGCGCTTCGAAATTAATCAGTAGATCTGATGTTGTGCGGCTGCCTCGTGATCGCAATCTCGTCTGCCGTGCGACGTCTCGCGCCGGCACGACGAGTCGTAAGCCGGTCCATATCGCGGATGCGACCGGGGCTCGCGACCCGTCCTACGACGTCGCGGGGCTTCTGTCCGATTTACGCGCGCCGACGGCGAAATAGACTTCCAATCGAGCGAAATGATCGTATGGGTCCGGACACGAAGCCGGCCGGCCCACGTCGCTCGTGCAAGGGCTTCGGCATGTCGCTCGACGGTCGCACGCTGCCGGCACCGTCGACGTCGAGCCGCTCTTGGGGGAGCGGCCCGCCCGAATCGGCAGACGAGCGGGCACCGCCCTGAAACGAGGCGCTGCCCGACTGCTTCCGCACGAAATCGTTCTGCTCCGATGTTCGACACGTGTCGTGCCGGTTCGCCGGCCGATCGTCGACGCGTTGCGACCGGATGCCGTCGCATCGCGCTGCGTCGGGTGGATGCCTACCGAGGGGGTCATCATGACCAGGTCATTTCGTATTGTCGGCGCCGGGGTGGTTGCATTCGCGTGTTGTGTTGCCAGCTTCCCGGGTCAGGTTTGCGCGGCGGCGCTTGCCGGTTACGCCGCGCCGTGGCGTATCGCGCATGCGCGATCGCGACCGGTCGCGACGACCGTGCCGGCGGCCGTGACGGTCAGGCCGGCAAGCGACGGCAGCGACCAGACCGATGCATTGCAGGCCGCGCTCAACGCACTGCAGGTCGGACAAACGCTGATACTCGCGCCGGGACGCTATACCGTTAGCCGCTCGTTGTCGGTGGCGGTGCGGGGTGTCGTGGTGTCGGGATACGGCGCGACGCTCGTCGCGACCAATCCGTCCGACCAGACGATCGTGATGAGCGGTGCCGGTTCGACGCTGGTCGGCGTCACGCTGATCGGCACCGGCACGACGCGGCTCACCACGCCCGGATCGAGCAAGGTCGAGGTGACGGGCACGGACGTCCAGGTGCTCGGCGTGACGATCCAGGGCGCTGCCAGCGGCGGGGTTTTCGTGTTCGGCGCGAGCAACGTCGCGATCGTGGGCAATACCGTGCGCGACACGTTGGCCGACGGCATCCACACCACCTACGGCTCGACCAACGTGCTCGTGCAGGGCAATACGGTGTCGGGCACCGGCGACGACCTGATCGCGGTCGTCAGCTATCTCGGCGACGGCCGCCTCAGCAGCAACGTGCTGATCGACCACAACACCGTGTCGGGGAATTACTGGGGGCGAGGCATTTCCGTTGTTGGCGGCCAGGCCGTGACGATCTCGAACAACACGGTCGACGGCGTGCAGAAGGCGGCCGGCATTCTCGTCGCACAGGAGGACAGCTGGCGTACCTACGGCGTGTCGAACGTCGTGATCGACAACAATGTAGTGACCAACATCCAGAATTCGAACGTGAACAACGGTTTGCAGCCGACGCAGCAGGGTGCTATCGAGCTGGACACGTGGTCGGGCACGGTGTCGTACGTCAAGGTGACGCGCAATCGCGTATCGGGATCGGGCTACGCCGGGTTCCGGGCAGCCGGCAACGTGTGCGAATTCCAGGTTTCCGACAACACGTTCGCGTCGATCGCCGGCACGCCGGTGTCGTTGCTGTCGCGCGGCTGCACGGCCAGCCGGATCGTCGTCAGCGGCAATACGATGGACGGTGTCGCGCTGGTTCAGCCGGTCGGTGCATCGTCGTCCGGAACGATTCAGGCTGCCGGCGCGGTGGCGGCAACGATGCCGCAGGTGCGAACCGGCCTGATGCGGTCGACGGGCGGCGCTGCGCCGGCAACCGGCGCGTGGCGATGAGATCGCGTGCACGTCGATGGAACGGCGCCGCCGGCATGGCCGGCGCGCGCCGGCCACGGCGCATGTACGCCGTCGGGTTCGTATCGCCCGGCGCGTCGATCGCGCACGCGCGACGAGGCCGGTCAGAGGAGCCCCAGGCGCTGGCCCGTCGCGGCGGCCTGGGTGCGATTGCGCACGTGAAGCGCCTTGAAGATCGCGGTGATGTGCGCCTTCACCGTCTTCTCCGACAGGCCGAGCCGGTCGGCGATGAGCTTGTTCGGCACGCCTTCGGCGATCAGGCGCAGCACGTCGAGCTGGCGCAGCGTCAGGCGCGGGCCGTCGGGTTCGTGTGCGGGCGGCGGATCGCGATGCGCCGACTGCGTTTCGAGCAGCAGCGGCGGCACGTAGCGCTCGCCGTTCATGACCATCTTGATGGCAGACAGCAGCGTGTGCGCGGTCGCGGATTTGGGGATGTAGCCGAGCGCGCCGTGCGAGAAGGCGGCACGCACGTCGTGCGGATCCTCGGACGAGGACAGCACGATGATCGGCAGTTCGGGCCGGACCTGCGTGATCGCCGCGATCGCGGCGAAACCGTCCATGCCGTTCATCTTCAGATCCAGCACGATGACGTCGAGGTCGGTGTGCTGTTCGAGCAGCCGCATCGCATCGTCGGCGTTGCTCGCCTGGATGTCGACCATCCCGCCGTGATCCTGGCGCAACAACGTCGCCACGCCATCTCGCAGAACCGGATGATCATCGACAATGAGTATTTTCATGTAAATAAAAATGAAGTCTGGAGGCGGACCTCTTCTGCTTTTGGAGAACCCGGTTGTTTCGAAAAGTCTTAATACTTTGGTCGTATTCGATTCTGTTTCGCCACGGCCTAACGTCGGATTTACATCCGGAAAGTCATGGCTGACACTAGATCGTGCGGCTTTCGGTGCGGTGAGGCGCACAACGAGCATAACGAAAATCGCGACAGCAAGGCCCGGGAAAGTCGCGGAATGCGACAGTTTTCGGGGTGCGATCGAAACCCGGGTGCAGACTATACGATAAAAATAACCGAACGTGCCAATACGGGGTGCGCTGATTATTTCAATCGATTGCTTTCTGAAAATCGGCAATTGACGTTGAGGTGGGTGATTTACCCCGCGAAACAGGGCATTTTCCTATGCGCGAATTTGCGAGACGTCTCCATCGGCTGATTCGATATCAATCAAGGTGCAATATGGGAACTATCAATGAAGAAGAGTCAATTCGCGACCTGAACCTGTCGTATCTGTGGCTGGCGCAGCGGCTGTTGCAGACGGATCGCGCGACCGGCATGTTTCGCCTCGGCGCCACGCCGGAAATGGCCGGCGCGCTGGAAAGCCTGACGATGCGATCGATGATGAGCCTGTCGTCGTCGGGGCAGTTGCTTTGTGTATTGCGCCTGAGCCGATGCGACACGGTCGCGGCACTCGCGCGGCCGGAACCCACGGGCGACGTGGCGCGGCTGCATGTCGCGATGGCGCTGTCGAGCCTCGGGGCGTTCGACCAGGACGCGCCGTGAGCGGCGGCCCCCGGCCGGTGCATGCCGCGAGTCTTGCCGACGACGCGCAGCACGTGCTGGAAGCCGTGACGCTGATTCGGCTCGGCGCGCGTCCGCAGATGCTCGAAATCGAACTGTCGCTGCCGCACGAGCGCCTGGTTCGGCTGTATCGCGAGGTGCGGGGCGTCGCGCCGCCGAAAGGCCTGCTGCCGTTTTCCAGCGACTGGTACATGACGTGGAAGGCCAACATCCACGCGTCGCTGTTTCATAACGTCTACCGCTTTCTGCGGAGCAACGCGCAGTGCGCGCGGCTTGATGCGCTCGTGAAGGCATATGAATGGTATGCGTCGCGATGCGGCGCGGCACACTGCGAGCCGCTGCTCGACCTGACGCGTGCGTGGCTGCTGATTCGTTTCGTCGACGGCGGCGTGCTCTCGACGGCGCGCTGTGTCCGATGCGACGCGGCATTCGTGACGTATCGCCACGACCTGCGGGCCAATCGCGTCTGCGTCGCGTGCCGTCCGCCGGCGCGGGCCGGCAAGCGCGCCGGCCGCACGAAACCGCAGCCATGTACCGCAAGCGCGTCCGGCACGAACACGCGCATCGAGCCGGAGCCGATCGCGGCCTGCGGGCCCGCGCAGTGCCGCTAGAGCGCGACGCCGTGTGCGTCCGCGTTCGCGTTGGCCGTCGAGCGTTGCCGCGCCCCCGCGGCGACGAGATGGCCGACCGCCGCGCGCAGTTTGCCGTTGGGCAACGGCCGGTGAAGCAGCACCAGCCCGCGCGCATGCGCTGCGGCCAGTTGTTCGTCGGTCGTATCGCCGCTGATCAGCAATGCCGGAAGGGCTGCGTCGAGTGCCGCACGCAGTCGTTCGATCACGGCGATGCCGTTTTCGCCGCGAGGCGGCAGGTAATCGCAGATCAGCAAGTCGGGGCGGCGGGCACCTGCCGACAGCCGGTCGAGCGCCTCCTTGCCCGAGCGCGCCGCGATCGTGTCGTATCCCCAGGTCGCCAGCAGTTCCGCCAATCCGGTACGGGTCGCGCGATTGCCGTCGATCACCACCACGAGCCCGGTCGAACCCGGTACGTCGCCATGACTGACGATCGGCGTGTCGAGCGGGGCGGCCGTGACGGTGGCGAGCGTCATCGCGACTTCGAAGCACGATCCGCGTCCGGGCGTCGAACGCACGGCCAGCCGGCACTCGAGCAGGTCGGCGAGGCGCCGCACGATCGCGAGTCCGAGCCCGAAGCCCTTTTCGTGATCGCGCTCGGCATTGCCGATCTGGTAATACTCGTGGAACACGAGCTTCTGCAGGTGATCGGGAATGCCGCAGCCCGTGTCCCAGACCTGGATCGCGAGGTGCGTGCCGCGGCGCCGGCAGCCGACGACAATCCTGCCTCGATCGGTGTAGCGCACGGCATTGGACACGAGATTGCGCACGATGCGCTCGACCAGCAGCGGATCCGATTGAACCACCGCGCGGCACGGCACGCGCGACAGCGCGATGCCTTTGGCCTGCGCATCGAGCAGGCAGTCGTTGCACACGTATTCGAGCACAGTATCGATCGCGAACGGCCGGCACTGTGCTTCGACGCGGCCGGCGTCGAGCCGGGACAGGTCGAGCAGCGCGCCGAAGAGCCGGCTCAGCGCATCCGACGAGCGCCCGATGCGCTCGACGAGCCGTCGTCCTTCCGGCGGCATCGGGATGCTGTGCAGCGCGCCGATCAACAGGTTCAGCGCATGCGCGGACTGGCGCAGATCGTGACTGGCGGCCGCGAGGAATTGCGATTTGGCGAGATTGGCGTGGTCGGCGATCTGGCGCTCGCAACGGAGATCGACGGCGAGCTGTTCGATCCGTTCGTTCTGCATTTGAAGATCGCCGGCGATCTGTTCCGCGCTGAAGCGCAGGCGGATGTTCTGCGTTGCGGCGCGGTTCGCCTGCAGCCCGAGATAGCCGACCACGCCGGCGATCAGCAGCATCATCGGCGCGGTTGCCTGCTGGATCGCATTCGGCGACATGACCGCGGCGCCGATGTACGGGACTGTGGCCGGCAACAGAAAGGCGATGAACGCCGGGAAATACGCACTGAACCCCGGGATCGCGCAGGCGACCACGGTGAATGTCGCGATGACCACGAGGCTCGCGATTCCGAAGTCGGCGCCTGTCGCGAGATGAATCGATGCCCATCCCCAGCCCATGCCGGCGGCCGTGCTGAACGCCGAGAGCCAAAGGGCCCAGCGCCGCCAGTGGCTGACGGACGTCGGCGAGCGGTGGTAAAGACGGGACAGGAATACCTGACCGGCCGAACACGCCGCAATGTAGATCATCCACGCCGGGCCGGACACGGTGTCCGGTTGGTCGAGCGAGTCGATCGAGAGGGTCGCGGAAACGGCAAGTAGCGCCCCGCCGACGACGTAGGGCGTCGCCGCGTCGTAGACGATCCTGATCTGTTCGGTGGCTATCTGGTCTCGCGACTGCATGTGCGCTCACAGGGGGCACGGCGGACTGCTGAGGGGAATATCGGCGCGCCCGGCACAGGCGCGTATTCCCGTAATAAAAGAATAGTCGCTGTGAGCGACGAAACAGGTCACATTTTTATATAGTCGAAAAAAATATATGGACTGCGAAATTACTGACGAAGGTTGCGTTCAATTCGATGGTGGCCGGTGCATTGTGTTCTGGCAGTGTGCAATCCGTTACATGCGCTCGGGATTCGTGCCACGGGAGCCGCCGTGCGAATTTCGCCGACGTTCGACTGAAGCCAGCTTCACGGGATGAGCCGGCCATATCCGATCAGGATATCGAATGGATGGTGAGGCCGGATTCGTGCTCGTGACGGTGTTCGGCGTGACGCGAGCATTGATCGGAAGATTACCTTTCCATAATCAAATTTTGTCAACTTTCTTTCTTGGGAACGGGCGTGGTGCTACCGTTTGAAACCACTACAGGCACCATGATCCTCACTCGCCGAATGGCGGATTCTGCAGGATTTCGGGGGAGACACGACATGAAGCGGCCAGGCTGACCGAACGAGAATAACGACCAGAGATGAAAAAATTCCTGTTCCTGGTACTGCTGTCGGCGCTTCCTTCCCTTGCCTTTGCACAACCCGTGGCGCAGTCCGGCGTGCTGCAATTTCCGGGATGTGCCGCGGGTGTCGTGCCGGGACAACCGGGATGTGGCGGAGACGTGGATGACGAGCCCGCTCCCTCGACGGCACGACGTCCTCCTCCAGGCGGCTGGAGGCCGCCCGGGGTGGGAGACGGCTGGCTGCCCTACGATTCCAGGCTTGAGCGCGGCCAGGACGATTGCGCTGAAGAGTTGCAAGGACGCGGGTTATTCGACGTGCAAGCTGCTTTATAGCGGCTGCAGTCTTCCAGTGAAGCGGCAATGACCGGGCGTGTCGTAGAGGTGCTGCGTCAAATGCGCAGGTTTTCATGCGAACTGAATCGCAAGTGATGGTTTAATTTCTGGTCAATATGATATCGATCGTCTCGATGGCGATCGAACAAATAATAGAGAGGGTCGACATCATGCAACGTGCTCGTTTTCCGGTTGGCACTGCCTTCACGTTCTCGCTCATCGTCGGGGCGGCTGGGGTCGGTCTTCAACCGATTGGAACGGCGCTGGCCGCGCCTCAATCGACGCGTTTCGTTTGCTCCGGCGTCTTCAGCTCCGGCTCGGGCATGGCGGGCTCGTCGCTGGAAAAGGACGGAAAGCCGACTTGCTTCTTCGAGGCGGATACCGACGCGGAAGCCAAGGTGCAACGCGAATGCGGGCAGAACGCGGTATGTGACGTCACGGCGATAACGAGAACGGAAGGCAATAGCCGCATCGTCGAACAGGTGCTGTCGGTCAAGCGGCTCGGCGGTCCGGCGGATGATCGCTCGACTCGAGCGGCCAATGAAGCCCCGCCGCTGGTCGACCCGGGTGCATGCCCGTCGAGCGAATTCGAGACCTTCGCGAAGAAATTCGCGAGCAGAATCTCGATCCAGTCTCATTTCACCCGCTGGCCCCTCGCGGTCACCAGGATTGATGCCGCTGCCCAGCCGGAGCCCAAGCCGGTGACGAAGCAAGTCGCCGAGCAGAAGATGTCCTATCCGCTGATGATGGATATCGAGCGTGCCAAGCGGGAAGGAAAGGTGGTTCGAATCGATCAGGATAACAAAACGACGGGACATGTCGAATATTCCGGATCGGATAACGGCCAGAAGATTCGCTATCTTTTCCAGCGGTCGGGATCGTGCTGGCAACTCGTGGCTATCGATGACCAATCGTTGTAGCCGTTCGCGAAGTGAAAGCCGGACGCTGAAATGAACGATCCGTTGTGTGCTTCCGTCTCGATCGGGTGAGGAGTGTGATCGATGAAACCTTGCTACGTGCTTTTGCTGTGCCTGTTCGCCTTTGCCTGCAAGCCGCATTCGATGTCCGGCAGCGCAGCAGCGGGCGGATCGAAATGTGCGGCAAGTCTGGCACTGTACAAGACCCAGGTGGACAGCGCGCTTGCGGAAAAGACCATCGACCAGCCCGTCTACGACAATCAGCAAAGGCACATCGCGAAAGTTGAGAAAATCTGTGCGGCGGGCGACGAGCAAGCCGCCCTGACGTTGCTTCTCGACGCGGCTATCGCCCTGAACGTCGGGGCGGACGATGCCTACGCACGCTCGCTGAATAAGGGCAGCGATCCGGCCGTGCCGCGCGGGGCGAGCGAGAAATGAATGCGTCGGGAAATCGCGTGGCCGGGTACCGGGCAGCATCGAAGCGCAGGGTGCAACGATGAAGCAGGCGATTATCACCCTCCTGATCGGAGCGAGCGCCGGGCTTGTTGCGTTCGTCGGCGCCTTGAACAACAGCCGGCGTGTCAAGCAGGTACGAGCGGCGGCACGCAGACCGGGGCCGGCGGCATCGTCATCGCTGGATTTTCGATACTATCCCGGCGAACCGAAAGGCTATGCGGGATATACCGATCACATCGCGATGCTGCAAACCATCACCGACGATCTCGTCGGTCGCGATGCCGAATGGCAATTCAGGAGGATAGGATTCGCGGAGGGATTTCTGGGAACGGTACTGCTCCGGGCTGGCGACTCGGAGGGCGCGCCCGGCATTTTTCGCATGACGGATGTGACCGAGGACGACGCGGCAGCAATCGGCTGGATCGCGCTCATGCAGACGGAAGGAACCGACAACGCGCTTCCGTCCACGTCGAATCTGAAGTCGATCGTGTGTGGTATCGCGTCCGAGCTTGTTTCGACCGGCCCGTGCCGCAGCAAGTTTTGGAGCGAGACGCGAGACGATCGTGAAGAGAATCCGGAAGAAGACGGGCTGGCTTCCGAACGATTGCGCGAACTCATGAACATCATGAAGAACGCGGAACGCCGGGGCGCGTCGTTGGCGGCGGGTGCGCAGATCATGCCCTTGGCATCCGGTCGCCCAAGGGTTTCCGGTGTCACCGGGGATCAAGTGTGAGAGCAGTTGCAATGAAACAAAAAAACCGCGAAGCCTTGCGCTGTCGCGGTTTTTTGCTAGTGCCCCGAAACACGGAGCAACCGTGTTCTGGTGCCGACGGCGAGACTCGAACTCGCACAGCTTTCGCCACTACCCCCTCAAGATAGCGTGTCTACCAATTTCACCACGTCGGCACTTCAGTACTGCAAGGGGCGCAATTCTAGCGTCACATTGCGCGTTTGTGAAGGGGGTATGACGCGATCGCGGGGCAGGCGACGGTGAACCCGGTAAAATTCGCCGGATCGATCCGACGATCCTCGCAACCGCAACCCGTTTTCTCCCCGTGACGACGACCCTCGAACAACTGCAGGCCGGCCAGCTGTCGGGCGCCCGGCAACTGAAGCTCGCGTGCGGGCTGACCGAATTCCCGCGCGAGATCTTCGATCTGGCGGACACGCTCGAAGTGCTCGACCTGTCCGGCAATGCGCTGTCCGCGCTGCCGGACGACCTGTCGCGGCTGCATCGCCTGCGCATCCTGTTCGCGTCCGGCAACCGCTTCACCGAATTCCCCGACGTGCTCGGCACGTGCGCGCAACTCGACATGATCGGCTTCAAGGCGAACCGGATCCGCACGGTGCCGCGCGATTCGCTGCCGCGTGCGCTGCGCTGGCTGATCCTGACCGACAACGAAATCGACGCACTGCCTGCCGAGATCGGCGATTGCGCGCGCCTGCAGAAGCTGATGCTCGCTGGCAACCGGCTGCGTGCGTTGCCGCCGGAAATGGCCGCCTGCCGTTCGCTGGAGCTGGTGCGGCTGTCGGCGAACCGGCTCGACGCGCTCCCGGACTGGCTGCTGCGCCTGCCGCGCCTCGCGTGGCTCGCGTCGGCGGGCAATCCGTTCGGCGCCGCGCCGGAAGCCGCGGCCTCGGCCGAGCCGGGCGTCGCGGACATCGATTGGACGTCGCTGACCTGCGACGAGAAGCTCGGCGAAGGCGCGTCGGGCGTAATCTACCGCGCGCAATGGCGTGTGGACGGCGCCGCGCCGCGCGCGGTCGCGGTCAAGCTGTTCAAGGGGGCGGTGACGAGCGACGGCCTGCCCGATTGCGAAATGGCCGCCTGCCTGCACGCCGGGCGCCACCCGAACATGATTCCGGTGATCGGCAAGGTGCGCGGTCATCCGGACGGTACGCACGGCCTCGTGATGGCGCTGGTCGATCCGGCGCTGACCAACCTCGCCGGGCCGCCGAGCTTCGCGTCCTGCACGCGCGACGTGTATGTGGCCGATGCGCGATTCGCGCCGGCCGACGCGTCGCGGATCGCGCTCGGCATCGCGTCGGTCGCCGCGCATCTGCACGCGCGCGGCATCATGCACGGCGACCTGTACGCGCACAACATCCTGCACGACGGCAAGGGCGGCGCGCTGCTCGGCGATTTCGGCGCGGCGTCGGTCTACGACGTGAACGACCGCGAGCGCGCGGCGCGGCTCGAACGGCTGGAGGTCAGGGCGTTCGGCCATCTGCTCGGCGAGTTGCTGGCGCGCTGCGAGCCGCGTGCGTGGGAAGGCTCGCACGCACTCGACGCGCTGGCGGCCGCGTGCCTGAACGAAGATATCGACGCACGGCCGTCGTTCGGCGAGATTGCGGCAGCGCTGGCCGCATCGAAGGACTGACGATTCCGCCCGCGCCGCGGCGCGGGCCGTCGCCGTGCGGATGCTTACGCCTGCCGCGCGGTCAGCAGCTTGATCCCGAGCCCGACGAACAGCAGCCCGCTCGCGCGCTTGGCCGCGCGTACCCACGGGCTGATGCCGAGGCCGCGATGGAGGCGGCGCACGCCGAACGAATAGACGCTGTGCACGATGACGACGGTGCAGGCGATCGTCGCGTACATCGCGACGAACTGCATCGCGAGCGGGCGATCGTGCGCGATGAACTGCGGCATGAATGCCGACAGGAAGATCATCGTCTTCGGATTGCTGCCCGACACGAACAGCGCTTCGCGGAACAGTTTCCTGCGGTCGGGTTCGACGATCGCGGCCTCGCCGTCCGGCGAACGGCGGTTGCGCCCGCCGCGCAGTTGCCGGATGCCCAGATAGATCAGATACGCGGCGCCGACGACCTTCATCGCGATGAACAGCGGCGGCATCTCGGCCAGCACGGCGCCGACGCCGAACGCGACGAGCATGACCACCGCGCCTTGCGCGACGAGGTTGCCCGCGATTGTCGCGGCGGTGCCGCGCGAGCCATAGCGCACCGTGTTGCGGATGACGAGCAGCACGTTGGGGCCCGGCGACAGCGTGGTGGCGAGATAGGCTGCGGCAAACAGCATCCAGGTCTGAATGGACATGCGGCGCTCCGAAAGGCGGGTTCTGCGGTCGGGGTGAATCCGTGCATGATGCCACGGCGGCGCGGTTCACCCCGACTCACGGCGTCAACGCGCGTCGCGCACGCAGTAGGCGGCGATCGACGACGGCGAATCGATCGCGGACGGCCGCGTCATCCAGGCGATCCACCCCGCCCATAGCCCGCAGACGGTCAGCACGGCGACATTCAGCGGCGTCCGGTAGCGGACGATCAGGTTGGCCAGCGGCAGGCGTTCCTTGCTCATGTGTGTCTCCTTCGGTCGTTGCGCAGGCGGCGTTACTGGCCGGTGTAGGACGGCGCCTTCGCGTCGCAGGTCACGGATGCCGTCGCGCCGTCGGCGAAATGCAGCCGCAACGGCACCTTCGCGCCGGGCGCGACGGGCTGGCGCGGCTCCTCCAGCATCACGTGATAGCCCTTCGGCCTGAACGTCACCGTGCCGTGCGCGGGCACGTCGACCGCGTCGACGTGAACCATCTTCGCGGTGCTGCCGGCCGTCTGCGTTTCGTGCATCATCGCCATCCCGAACGCGGGCGTATCGATGCCCGTGAGCGTGACGGGCTTGTCGCCGTCGTTCTTCAGCGTGAAATAGCCGGATGACGGCACCGTCGCCGGCATCGTGCGGATCCAGCATGCATCGGCCTGGACGGCCGACGCGGCGAACGTGGCGGGCGCCTGCAGCGCCAGCAGTGCGAACAGCAGGCTGGTCGGAATCGAGCGTTTCATTGTTTGTGTTCCTGATCGGGTAGGGAAGCGCGATGCGGGCAGCGTGTGCGTTACTTCAGCGTGAACGCGTAGCGGCCCTGCGTGCGATGGCCGTCGCTCGCCACCGCGACCCATGCGACCGTGTACGTGCCGGGCGTCAGGTTCGCCAGTGCGACCTGCATCCGCTTCCGGTTGCCGGCGTCGACCGCGGATTTCCCGTCGGCGACCGACTGGCCGTGGCTGTCGGTGACGGCGATCGAACTGAATGCGGGTTCGAGCGTTTCGCTGAAGTCGATCGTGACCGCGTGCGGCGCGCTCGACAGCGTGGCGTCGGCAGCCGGTTCCAGGGTTTTCGGGTGCGCGTGCGCGTGTGCGGCCTGGGCGACGACGAAGCCGAGAGCGACGAGTGCGCCGCGGAGGAATGCAGTGGTTTTCATGACGGGATGATCCGGTTGGAAATGATAAGGAAAGCGATGTATTCGAATTCGGCACACGGCCGCGCGTTCGCGCATGCGCAACCGCCTGAAGCGGGCGAGCGCACACACGGCACGGCGCCGCGAGCAATACGGTCGAACATGATCGTCCTTCGAAACGAGACACGGCATGCACGCGCGTGCGGACGGCGCGCTGCGCTGCGGCATCACGCGCGGTGACGACGAATCAGGACGCGAACGGCGGGGCGCGCGGCTGCGCGGCCGTGAGCGGCAGCGCGCGGCGCAGGCTTTCGAAGCGGGTTGCTTCGCGGTGCTGGAGCGGGTGGACGTTGGCCGCGAACGTCAGTTCGGGCGCGGGCAGGGCCGGCGTATGGGCGAGCAGGCTGCAATAGCCGCAGGCCTGCAGATGCGCCTGCAGGCTTTTCGACGACGCATCGCCGGCATGGCCGCCGTCAGCCGGTGCGGCCGTGCAGTGGCCGGCAAGCAGCGCGTCGACGCGGCCTTGCGTCGTCAGCGCTTGCGAGATCGTCGGCGCGAGCGCCGTCATCAGGATGGCGAGCATCCCGATCAGACTGACGATCTTCCGGAAACGACGACTCAGCATGCGATGCGCGGGGCGGCGGAGGGACAACGATGGAGCGGATTATGCCACGCACCCGCAGCGAGGGCATGCGGGCACGCGGATACCGGGAATGACGCGCGCCGCGCTTACGCGTGCTTCGCCAGATATTTCGTGATCAGCATCATCTGCGCGGCCCAGCCGTGATCGTTCATCTCGCGCGCCTTCGCACGGCGCGCTTCGATCAGCTGGTCGAAACCCGTCTCGGTGACCGTCAGCAGCGTGCCGCCGTCCTTTTCCGCGAGCGCGAACGTGACGAGCGTCATCGGCTCGGACGTGTAATCGAAGTTCGGGTCGATCGCGAACGGATGCCAGCGAAAGGAGAACAGTTGTTTCGGCTCGACGCGATCGACGACGATTTCGAACACAGTGCCCGCATACGGCTCCTGTGCCTTGGCGACGTCGTCGTCGACGCGCGTCGGCGTGATGCGACCGAACAGCGGCTGGTCGGGCACGAACGGCCCGTCGAACGACACGCCGAACCAGGTGCCGAATTCCCCGGCATTGCTGACGGCTGCCCAGACGCGCGCCAGCGGCGCGGCGAGCAGGGCTTGTTTCTCGATGCGATCGGTAGACTGGGTCATCATCTTCTCCAGACAGGCATCATCGTTGCGGGACGGCGCGCGGCCGCGCGCCGCGTTCAGTCGATCATCACCGCGTCGGGCACGTCGAGCACGACATCCGAAGTCGCGACGGCCACGCACGGCAGCGTATAGCCGTCGGCCTTTTCCTCGCGGCTCAGACCGGGCCATTCGATCGTATAGCGTACGCTGCCGCTGACGATCCTGCACAGGCAGCTTCGGCACGTGCCGTTGCGGCACGAACGCGGCAGCCGGACGTGCGCGAACGCGGCGGCCTCGAGCAGCGTCAGCGAATCGGGCGCGTCGAACGTCGTGCCGAGCGGCTCGATGCGCACGAGAGGCGGGTGGTCGGGATCGGTCATGGGTGAAAGCGGGCGGCGAATCGGCAGCGAAGCGAGGCAAGGCAGCGCGATGCTGGAAGGCAACGCAAGCGCCAAGCATACCCGAAGCCGCCAGCGGCCGGCGCCCGTCGGGCGGGCAACCGGCCCGGAACGTGTCAATGCCGGCGCAGGTAACGGTAAACGGTATTGCGCGCGAGCCCGAGCTCCCGCGCGGCGGCCGATACGTTGCCGCCGTGCCGTGCGAGCACGGCATCGATCACTGCGGCCTGGTGGCTCTGCAGCGTCGTCGCTTCGCGCACGTCGGCCGGTGCGGCTTCTGCCGCGGGTGTGTCGTCACAGTCGAGCCAGAAATCGTCGGGCAGGTGCGCGAGCGTGATTTCGGCTTCGTCTTCGGCGAGCATGCCGGCCGTGCGCAGCACGTTGGTCATTTGCCGCAGGTTGCCGGGCCAGCGGTGCCGCATGAACGCGTCGAGCACGTCGGCCGCGAGGCGGCCCGGCATCGGCTCGCTGCGCGCCAGCCGCGCGAGGATCCGCTCGACCAGCGCGGGCAGGTCGGTGCGCGCGGCGAGCGGCGGCAGCGTGACCGCGAGCCCGTTGATCCGGTAGAACAGGTCTTCGCGGAACGTGCCTGCGGCGATCATCGCGCGCAGGTCGCGGTGGGTCGCGCAGACCACGCGCACGTCGACCGGCACCGCGCGTGCGCCGCCGAGCGGCATCACCGCGCGCTCCTGCAGCACGCGCATCAGCCTGACCTGCTGCGCGAGCGGCATGTCGCCGATTTCGTCGAGAAACAGCGTGCCGCCGTCGGCCTGCACGATCTTGCCGGGGCTGCCGCGCTTGCGCGCGCCGGTGAACGCGCCGTCCTCATAGCCGAACAGTTCGGCCTCGATCAGCGAATCCGGCAGCGCCGCGCAGTTGACCGCGACGAACGGGCCGTCCGCGCGCGGCGATGCCTGGTGCAGCGCACGCGCGAGCCATTCCTTGCCGGTGCCGGTCTGGCCGAGGATCAGCAACGGCAGGTCGCGTCCGCGGATCTTCGCGACGCGTTCGAGCACGGCGGCCATCCGCGCGTCACCGGTGTCGAGCGTCGCGAACGTGATCGCGTCGGGGTCCGGCGCGCGCGTGCGCACGGCGGGGGCGGGCGGCGTGACGGCGACGGTCGTCTTGTGCGCTTCCGCGAATTCGCAGCGGGCGAGCACGCGCACGCCGGTCGACAGCGTGAGGCGGAACGGCGTGCCGGCCGCGCGGGCCGCCTGCTGCGCGAGCTGGCCGAAGTGCATGCCGAACAGCGCGTCGCAGCCTTGATGTTGCAATGCATCGAACGTCGCGCCGAGCTGGAATTGCGCGCTCCGGTTCGCGGCGATCAGCCCGCCGTCGGGGCCGAACGCGACGAGCCCGGCGAACAGCGAGTCGACGCAATCCTCGTGGGCGTGGAAGCGCAGCCGCAGCGCTTCCGCGCACTGGTTCGCGAACAGATGGTTCTCGATCAGCTGCGCGGACATCCGCACCAGCGCGAGCGTATGGGGGCTGAAGCCGCGCGGGTCGCCGCTCACGTCGAGCGTGCCGAGGGTGCGGCCGAACGGATCGATGATCGGCGCGCACGAGCAGGTGAGGATATGGTTCGCGCGCAGGAAGTGTTCCGACCCGTGCACGGCGACCGCCTGGCCCGATGCGAGCGCGGTGCCGATCGCGTTGGTGCCGCGTGCGCCTTCGGCCCATGACACGCCGGTGCACAGTGCGACGCGGTTCGCCTTCTCGATGAAGTCCGCGTCGCCGATGCTGTGCAGGATCACGCCGTCGGCATCGGTGAGCAGCACGAGGCTTTGCGTGTCGGCGATTTGCGCGTGGAGGTTTTCCATCACCGGGCGCGCGTGCGCGAACAATGCGTGGTTCGTGTCGAGCAGTTCGCGCAGTGCGAGCCGCGACAGCGGCGAGAAATCGGGGCGCTCGTTCGCGCGCAGGCCGACCGCGGTCGAACGGGCATGCGCCTGCGCAAGCAGGTCGGTGCGGCCCGCGGTGGCGGGCAGCACGAAAGATTGAGGCATGTCTTGTCTCCTGTCGGCCGGAGTTAGCGCTTCAGCGCTTACTCCGGCCCCATGCTTCGCGGTCGGTCCGAGTTAGCGCTTTAGCGCTTACTTGGGCCCCATGCTTCGCGGTCGGCCGGAGTCGGCGCTTTAGCGCTTACTCTAGTCCCATGCTTCGCGGTCGGCCCGAGTTAGCGCTTCAGCGCCTACTTGGACTCCATGCTTCGCGGTCTACCCGCGTTCCGGGGCCCCACCTTGCAGTCGAACCCCCTTGACGCTTTGCACCGCACCATCCGCCACCCGGGCCGCCGCCGTCGATATCGCCTCATCATACAAGCGCCGCGCACGTTGTGCGACTGCGTACAAAAACCCCTTGCTTTTAAGCGCCCGCCTGCAATGATGGAAATGGAACACGCACGCGCCGTGTTCCGCATCGCAACATGCATGCGACGCGACATGCATCCGTTCGGGAGACGCATCATGGTTCGGACGGAACTGAGAGTCGTGCTGGCGGCCATCGCCACCTTCATCATGCTGGGCGGCATCGCCGTGGCGATCCACGGTCTGCTGTTCGACCTGAGCGACGCGGTGCAATACGGAGCGGCCGCGATTGCGGCGGGCGCCACGACCGCCGCGATCGCGCTGAACGTCTGGCCCACCGATCCTCACTGACGCTGTTCGGCAAAACGGTGCCGGATGTTGCGATGGTCAGAGGAAATGCGCGTCGGAACGACGCACATCGCAAATTTTGCCTCCTGCGCGAAACCGTCTAAAGTGGAATGCAACCGGCATGCATTAGTCCGCGCTATATCCCCGTGGATCGTGCCTCTGCCGGCGAGCCCGCGTACATTTTCGTCCGGCCGGTAGCGGACGACGGACGCGGTCATTTGCTTTCTACCGGACGAGGCGGCTCCCATGCAGATCCATTTCACGAATGAGAAGCCCGAATATTCGGGGCGCGACCTGATGCTGGGTTTCACGGCGCTGGTCAATGGCGAGCGCGTCCAATGTCAGATCACCGCCGAGGCGCTGGAGGATCATTTCGGTGCGGCATCGCCGCGCTTCGAGGACATGGTCGGTGCGTACGATCAGCACCGCGAGCGGATCGAGGCAGCCGCACGGCGGTTGCTGTCCGAGACGCGCGCGCAATGCGTGACGCTGCGCAGCGGCTACGTGCGCTTCTACGAAGCGAACTGGCGCTGAGCCGGACGACCGGGCAGCGACGGAGCGGGCGCCGGATACCGGCGCCCGTGTCATATCGGGGCAGGCTCGTCCGCTAGATCGCTCGCGCGGGACGATGCGCTGCACGGTCCGGGCATCGTGCGGCGCGATGGCGTGCCCGCGTTCCGTTTCGCTTGATCCCGTTTCGCTCAATCTGCGCCGATCAGCGCATACGCGCCGCCCGTTGCGTCGTGCGTGCGCGCGATGCGTGCGAAGCCTGCGTCGGCGAGGTGCATGCCTGCAATCAGCACGCTATCCGAAGCGGCTTCGGCGAGCGTGGCCGCGCGGGTCGCCGATGCCTGCGACGGATCGTGATCGAACGCGATCGACACGTCGGGGCGAGCAACCTGAATCGGCGCGAAATGCACGAGATCGCCCCAGATCAGCAGGCGCTCGCCCTGCGATTCGACGCGATAGCCGGTATGGCCGGGCGTGTGCCCCGGCAGTGGCACGGCGACGACACCGGGCAGCACGTCGCCTGCCGCGATGGTGCGCAGCTGCGCCGCGCAGGCGTCGAACGCGCGCCGCGCGATTCGGACATTGACGCGCGCGCGCTCGCTGGCCCGCTCGTACATATCGTCGTCCAGCCAGAACATACGTTCCCGTTCGTCGATGAGCACCTCCGCTTGCGGAAAGGCCGGGCACCCATCTGCGTCGAGCAGGCCGCCGATGTGGTCCGGATGCGCGTGCGTCAGCAGGACCGTGTCGATCTCGCGTGCATCGATGCCGGCTTGCGACAGCGACGGACGCAGCAGGCCGCCCCAGTTGCGGATGCCGCCGGCACCGGTGTCGACGAGCACGGTGTGTCCGTTGCCGCGTATGACATAGCAGTTGATGTTGACCTCCGACGGCGCATGCATGCCGGCCCGGTGCATGATGCGGGTCGCGTCGTCGACGTCGATGTTCGACAGCAGATCGAGGCCGGCCGTCAGCGTGCCGTCGCTGATCGCGGTCACCGTGAAATCGCCGACTTGGCGGCGCGGGAAAGAAGGGCGTGGAACGGGTGCGCTCATGCGGTCAATGTCGGGCGTGAAGGTGGGTGGTGTCGTAGCCGAAGCAGCGGATGCGTGCGACGAATCCGGTGTGGCGGAGAATCTCGCGATCCAGTTCGGCCATGAACCGGTCCATCAATTCAGTGGTACGAAATGACGCGATGCGAAAGCGGATCTCCGCGCTGACCGGATGTCCGCGGCCGTGCCGGACCGGAACGTACGCGACGTGGATCGTGCCGGGTGCGGCGCTCAACACATCGGTGCAGAGCGTCTCGCAGGCTGACGACAGTGCGTCGAGTGCCGCGTTGGATGGCATGCTCGTTTCGGGGATGAAAATCGTGACGCTGGGCATGGCCGGGCTCCCGTCAGCGTGCGGTCGACGTCGCCGACGCGCTGATGAGCCGGTCGCCCATCGGCGCATAGCGCCGGATCGCGGCGCTCGACGCATCGGACGCGAGCCGTGCCTGATCGTGATCGAGGGCCGCCAGCCAGCGAGCGGCCGGCTGGCGGTCCAGCGCGACCGCATGCATGGCCGTGGCTGCGATACCTGCTCGCGCGAACGGGGCGGCGTCGTCGCAAACGGCCAGCCATTGATGGCCGGAGACGGCCGGCGCGGGTGCCGCGCTGTCGTACACGTTACGGCGCCATTCGACGATGTGCGGCTGCCAGCGCGCGAAATTGCCGCCGCCCTTGTCGTGATACTCGGCCGACGTCAGCACGTCCGGGCCGTCGATCGTATGCAGCGCCAGGTAGACGGGGCCGTCGCCGCCGAGGGCGCGAAAGCGTTGCGACGTGCGGAAGCCGGATACCGAGATCAGCGCCGGCAGTTTGACGCGGCTGTAGAAGTCGTTCCACTCGGCTTCGACGGTGGGCTCGGCGATGCTGCATTCAACGGCATAGATCATGACATCTCCACGGGTGGCGAGCGGCCTTCGGGAGCGATCGGCCGGCTCGACGGGTTGAGTTTTTGTCATGATAATGAGCGGAAGAATGGGCGGAAAACGATGATTCGTCACCGTTCAGTGACATTTGATCAAGCCATGACCGACGGCGGTCGGACCGGGAGAAAACGTGACGCGACGCAGGATTCCGAGCAATTCGGCATTGATGGCATTCGAGGCCGCGGCGCGGCATGGGAGCTTCGCGCGCGCCGCCGATGAGCTGGCGTTGACGGAAGGCGCGATCAGCCGGCAGATCGGCCGGCTGGAGACGTTCCTGGGCGTCGCGCTGTTCGAACGGGTCGGCAACCGCGTGCGGGTGGCGCCGAACGGCGCGCGCTACGCGGCGCAGGTTCGCGAAGTGCTGGACCGGCTCGAGCGCGACAGCCAGTACATGATGGGGCAGCCCGGCGACGGCGGCAGCGTCGATATCGCCGTGACGCCGACGTTTGCGACGCGCTGGCTGATTCCGCGGCTCAAGGGATTCCAGACGCAGCATCCGAACATCACGGTGCATTTCGCCGATCGCGCCGAGCCGTTCGTGCTGGCCGGCAGCGGCTTCGACGCGGCGATTCACTTCGAGCATCCGGCCTGGGCCGGCATGCATACGTACCGGTTGTGCGAGGAGGTGCTGGTGCCGGTCTGCCATCCGTCGCTGCTCGCGGGCGGGCAGCCGGACACCTTGCTGGGCACGCTGCCGCGCCTGCACAAGCGCCAGACGCCCGATGCGTGGTCGGCGTACGTGCAGGAGACGGGGTTGCCGGTGAACAATCCGGCCGCCGGCGCGCGCTACGATCTTTACTCGATGCTGATCGCCGCGGCGCTGGCCGGGCTCGGCATCGCGCTGGTGCCGCGCCTCTATGTCGACACCGAAATCGCGCAGGGGCTGCTCGCGGCGCCCTGGCCGGACGGGCGGGGCGTGGTCAAGCGCTTCTGTCTCGTGTTGCCGGAGGCGCTGGAACTGGCCGAGGGGCCGTTGCAGACATTCGCGCGCTGGGTGCTCCGGCAGGCGGACGCGTGACCTGACGTCGCTCGCACCAGGCGGGCGCCCATGTGAAACGACCCGGCCGCAAATGCGACCGGGTCGTCAGGGCCCGTCCTTCTCGCCATGCCGCTCGGTTCCGCGACAGGAACCGGACGGCACTACACCTGAAGGTGGCGTTTTTTCATCGTGCAGCGCACCGATGCGCGTGCGTCACTCGCTGCCGAGATAGAAGAAGCGGAACAGGAACACGGCCGCGATGATCCACACGATCGGCTTGACCGTGCGCGCCTGGCCCGTCAGCAGCTTCAGGCCGCCGTACGCGATGAAGCCGAACGCGACGCCGTTCGCGATCGAGTACGTGAACGGCATCAGCAGTGCGGTCAGCGCGGCCGGCACGGCTTCGGTCGCGTCGTCCCACGGCACGTCGACCATCTCGCGCAGCATCAGGCACGACACGTACAGCAGTGCCGGTGCCGTTGCGTAGCCCGGCACGACGCCGGCGAGCGGCGCGATGAACAGGCACGCGAGGAACAGCACGGCGACGGTGATCGCCGTCACGCCGGTGCGGCCGCCGGCCTGCACGCCCGACGCGCTTTCGATATACGCGGTGGTCGACGACGTGCCGAGCACCGAGCCCGCGACGATCGCGGTGCTGTCGGCGAGCAGCGCCTTGTTCAGGCGGTTCATCTTGCCTTCGACGAGCAGGCCCGCGCGGTTCGCGACGCCCATCAGCGTGCCGGTCGCATCGAACAGCTCGACGAGGAAGAACACGAGGATCACGTTGATGATGCCGGTCGACAGCGCGGCGCCGATGTCGAGCTTGAACAGCGTCGCGTCGATCGACGGCGGCGCGGAGAACACGCCATGGAACTGGTTGTCGCCGAAGAAGAACGACAGGACCGTGACGCCGATGATGCCGATCAGGATCGCGCCGCGCACGCGCAGGTGGTCGAGCGTGACGATCGTGAAGAAGCCGATGATCGCGAGGATCGTCGTGGGCTTGTGCAGGTCGCCGAGCGTGACGAGCGTGGCCGGGCTGCCGACGATCACGCCCGAGGTCTTCAGCGAGATGATGCCGAGGAACAGGCCGATGCCGGCGGTGATCGAGATGCGCAGCGATTTCGGAATGCCGTTGACGATCGCCTCGCGCACGCGGAACAGCGTGACGAGCAGGAACAGGCAGCCGGAGATGAACACCGCGCCGAGCGCGGCCTGCCACGTGAAGCCCATCCCCTTGACGACCGTATAAGCGAAATACGCGTTCAGGCCCATGCCGGGCGCGCAGGCGATCGGATAGTTCGCGTACAGCCCCATGATGATCGATGCCAGCGCCGCGACGAGGCAGGTCGCGACGAACACGGATTCCTTCGGCATGCCGGCGTCGCCGAGGATCGCGGGGTTGACGAAGATGATATAGGCCATCGTCAGGAACGTGGTGACGCCCGCGAGTATTTCGGTGCGGAAGTCGGTGCCGGCTTCAGCGAAGCCGAAATACCGCTTGATGGATTCCATGAAGGCGTTTTCTCCGGTCGGGTTGTCGTGTTGCTTGTTGTTTGTGCCGAATTGTTGTAAGGCAGCGCGAGGCCGGCCTACTGTAACCAGCCACTATTGCCGCGCTATCGGCGGATTGTAATAGCGCGGATAGCTCGGACGATATAGTTGCGGGGCACGATCGGCTGCGTTCGCGCGAACGGTCGGACAGGCCGCCCGCGCGAGGAAGGCGCGCATTTTACCGGTTCGGACGAAGCGGGCAGGGAGAAACGATGGAAACGATTCGATGAGGGGCGGCGGGCCGGGTCGGCCGATGCGGGCGCAACGACATGACCGGCATGCGGCGCGCGGCCGCCGCGCGATGACATGCGATGACATGCGACTGCAATGGCGCACCCGCATGCTGGACGAACGCAGGACGGCCGCAATGCATGCGCGAACGCGCGCGCGGCATGACCGGCGCGGGTGCGCACCGGCCTGCAGCGGCCATTCATCAGTCGAGGCGGTTGCAGATATCGGGCTATCCTGCGCCGAACCCGTTCCGTCCGCAACTGTCATTTCGCGCTGCGGGCCCGACTGTGGTTTCTGTGTAAAAGATTGCAAGACGTCATCGCGTTAACCGGCAAGTCTTTCTAGGATAGATACACCGCGCGCACACGCCGGCCAGTTGTTGCCGACGCGGGGGAGTCGCAGTCCGTGCAGGCCAGGCGGTGAAGTGCGGTGACGGTCGTTGCGCATTCGGGCAGGCGCGACCGGTTGCGATTGCCCGATGCGGGTTCGTCCGTCATCCCGGAGGTGAGCATGTTGAACTGGATCAGCCGTTGGGCGATGCGGCACGCCCCCACGCCGGAAAAAACCGCTGCGTCGATGCTCGTGACGGCGCGCATGGAACTGTTCGCAGCCGAACAGCGCGTCATCGATGCGAAATTACAGGCGGATTACTGGCGTGCACGGGTGTCATTTCTCGAGGAGGTGCAAAAGCAAGGCATCGACCCGTGGGTGACCTCGCAGGCGGCGCAACGCCCCGACCTCGATGCCACTCCCCGCAGCACGGGCCCGCGTCTCGCCGCCAGCACCTGATGCACGCGATGCATGCAAGGGTTGCGCACGGCGCGCGATCGCTCGCGGCACGCACGCGCGTGCCGCGTCATTCGATGCGCACCTGCGACGCATGGCGCCGCGGGTGCGTCCGTTTCCGGATGCGTTGATTCCGCGCGTTCCGGTGTCCCGTCGCGCGACGGAATCGCGCATCGTCACTCCCGTCTTCGCCATCGTCCGGCGAGCAAACGTTGCATTCGCGCGAGCGTGCGTCTCAGCCGTTCGCCGCGCCGCACGTACGCCGTGGTGATCGACGCTTCGGCCGGCCGGTCGTCATCGGTGCCGAGCCAGATGCGATCGCCGCGCGCGATGCGCAGCACGTCGCCGGGTTGTACCCAGTAGTCGTCGACGCTCGGCGGCCGCGTGATCCACAGCGGCGCGCCGTGCGCACGAATTTCCGCATCGCCCGGCGCGCGCCAGGTCAGCGTCGTGCGCGGCGCAACCGCGAAACGGATCACGACGGTCGGTAACGCGATCGCGCCGGTGCGGCGCGAATCGGGACGGTGTAACAACGGGCTTGCCTGGTCCATCGTCTTCTCCATTCGTAGAGCCGGACGGATGACGCGCACCAGAACAAAAAGGCCTCATCCGTTTCCGGTGAGGCCTCGTGTGACATGCGGTACTGCTCGGATGCTAACGCACAAGCGCCTCCCGTGATCCATTCTTTCGAATGTTCACCGGGCAATGATTCGCGATGGCGATGAGCTTGAACGTAGGCATGCGAACGAGTTTGTCGATGTCGTACGGCGTTGTCAACGACTATTTTCGAGAAACGTGGCGCGTCACGCGTCGCGCTGGGCGAGGCCGTTGACGAGCAGTTCGGACAGCAGGCCCGTCATGCCGTTCGGATGCGTGGCGGCGCGTGCCTTCAGCTGTTCGACGAGTTCGGCGTTGAGCTTGCACGCGAACGGCACGAGGCCCTGTTCCTGGTCGAGCTTGCGCTGCGCGCGGCGATCGAGCTTCGCCGCGTCCTCGGCGCCCTTGCCGAAACGGGCGGAGCCCGACTGCTTCAGCGCGTGCGTCAGCTTGAGCGCCTTGTTCTTTTCTAGATCGGTTTTCTTCATGGCCATCGCGGCACCTCCGGGAAATGAAGCCGCGATTGTACGCATTTCGGCGGACGCCCCCGCCGAAACCGTCGCGAACCCGCCGGCGAACCCGGTCACGCGCCTTTCGTCGTGCCCCAGTTGCCGCCGTGCGCGGCCGCCTGCGCGGCCGGCGAGCGCGCCAGATACGCGAGCGCCTGCTCGGTCGAGCCTTCGTGGTGCGGCGTATAGCCCGGCTTGAAATAGCGCAGCGCCGCGCCGATCACTTTCCAGAACGACGGCAGGTGGCCGCGCCGCGAACCCTTCCACCACGCGAGCACGAAACCCGGATACCGGCCGGCGGCCGGATCGCGCCGGTACATGAACTTCGCGCCGCTCGTGATGAAGTAGAGCAGCAGCACGATCACGAACGCCATGTGCAGGCAGCGCTCCGGGTAGTTGCCGCCCATGTGGTTGTAGATGTCGAACGCGACGGTCCGGTGCTCGACTTCCTCCGCGCCGTGCCAGCGCAGCAGGTCGACCATCGTCGGATCGGCACGGCCTTCGTCGAGCCCGTGCGCGTTGAGCACCCAGTTGCCGAGATAGCCGAAGAAATGCTCGAGCGACGCGATCACCGCGAGCTGCTGCCGCAGCCAGAAGCGCGTATGGCCGATCTTCAGCCCGAACGGCGCTTCGCCCAGCACGCGCGTGAACAGCCAGTTCAGCTTCTGCGTGAACGGCTTCGTGTCGATCCCGTGCCGGTCGTAGTAATGCTTGAGCACGCCGCCGTGCGAGCGCGAATGCACCGCTTCCTGGCGCAGGAAGCCTTCGGCGTCGTCGCGCAGGCGTGCATCGGTGATGTGCGGCAGCGCCTTGTTGTACACGCGGCAGAACCACAGTTCGCCTTCCGGGAACAGCAGGTTCAGCGTGTTGATGATGTGCGTGCTGCCCGGGTCGTTCGGCACCCAGGTGATCGGCGTGTCGCCGAAGTCGAACTTCACGTGCCGGGCCTTGATCTTGTGATAGTCGGCGGTAGCGGTCATCTGTGTCTCTCCGTTCCTGTGCGGCGCGCTGCGCCGTCAATGCGAGGCCATGCTGATGCGGGCGAGCATCCGGCCGAGCCACGGCATGAAGCGGCCGACGAAGCGCAGCGCATGCGCCTCGGTGCCCACCGCCACGACCGGCCGGTTGCGCAACACGCCGTCGACCATCGCCTGCGCGACGGTTTCCGGCTTCAGGCCGCGTATCTGGTACAGCTTCGTCGCGCGCTTGCGCAGCCGCGCTTCGTCCTGTGCGTTGGCACCCGCGTATTGCGTCGACGCCATGATTCCGGTTTCCGCGAAACCCGGGCACACGGCCGTCACGCCGATGCCTTTTTCCGCGAGTTCCGCGCGCATGCATTCGCTGAGCATCAGTACGGCGGCCTTCGTCGTCGCGTAAGCGGGCAGGTCGCGCGACGGCCCGAACGCGGCGGCCGACGCGGTGTTGACGATGTGGCCGCCCGCGCCGCGCTCGGCCATCTGCTGCGCGAACAGCCGCGAGCCGTGGATCACGCCCCACAGGTTCACGTGCAGGATGCGCTCCCAGTGCCGCTCGCTCGTGTCGAGGATGCCGCCGGCCATGCCGATGCCCGCGTTGTTGATCACGATGTCCGCGCCGCCGAGCTCGCTGCCGACCCATGCCGCGAGCGCTTCCATCTCGTCGGCGGCGCCGACGTCCACGCGTTTCGCGTATGCCTGCGCACCGGTCAGCCCGAGCAGCAGCGCGGTGCGCTCGGCGCTCGCGAGATCGATGTCGCACGCGACGACGGTCGCGCCTTCGCGGGCGAACGCGAGCGCCGCGCAGCGGCCGATGCCGCTGCCCGCGCCGGTGACGACCGCGACCTTGCCGCTGAAGCGGCCGCTGGTCGCGCGGCGGCGTGCGTTCGCGAGCGCGGGCGGCTCTTCGCCCGATTCGATCGCGTCGATCAGCTGCTCGGCGAGGCCCGCGAAGCGCGCGGGATCGGCGAGCGGCAGCCAGTGGCCGGCCGCGACTTCACGGCGGTAGTACTGCGGCACCCAGCGCGACAGGTTCTCGGACAGCGCCGGGCTCACGTACTTGTCGCCGAGCGGCACGATCGTCTGCACCGGTGCGTGCGCGTAGCGCTCGCGCGGCGCGAACAGGCAGCGGATGAAGTTCGCGCGATAGAGGCGCACGCCGCGCGCGCCGTCGTCGGCCTGCGTCGGGCGCGGCG
The DNA here is from genome assembly GCF_905339865.1 of Burkholderia sp. BCC1993. Classification (NCBI taxonomy): domain Bacteria; kingdom Pseudomonadati; phylum Pseudomonadota; class Betaproteobacteria; order Burkholderiales; family Burkholderiaceae; genus Burkholderia; species Burkholderia sp. BCC1993. The sequence goes on from NZ_CAJPGZ010000013.1 coordinate 85,888, forward strand.
TGGCCGGCGTCTTCTCGACCCGGCGCAACAGGCCCGGCCACGCGCGGCCGAGCCACAGCCGCCAGCCGAGTTCGGGGACGAACGGCAGGTGGAACAGGTACACGTACCACGAGCGCACGAGCTGGCCGCCGAGTTTGCCGAGCGACGCGGGCGTCGGGTGCAGCACGCGTTCGCGCAGCCAGAAGCCGACATGGTCGAGGCACGGCCCCGAGCACGACGTGTACGACGCAATGCGGCCGGCGAGCCGCGGATCGGTGACGAACTCCCAGCCCTGGATCGAACCCCAGTCGTGCGCGATCAGGTGCACCGCGCGGCCGGGGCAGAGCGAGTCGATCACCGCGATGAAGTCGTCCGTCAGCTTCGCGAGGTGATAGTCGGCCGTGCGCTTCGGCACGCCGGACAGGCCCGCGCCGCGCACGTCGTAGGCGATCACGTAGTGCTTGCGCGCGAGCAGCGGCGCGACCTGCTGCCAGACGCTGCTGTCGTCGGGGTAGCCGTGCACGAGCACGACCGGCGAGCGGGCCGGGTCGCCCCAGGTTCGCACCGCGAGCGTCAGGTCGCCGGAGGCGACGGCCGTTTCGCTGTGGACCGATTCGAACAGGGCCAGCGGCGCTTCGTCGGAAAGAGGCTGCATCGTGAGTCCGTCGTTCAGGGATTCGGGAGGAAGGCGCAACGCGTGCGTGTCAGGCGGCGGCCTGCACGGTCGCGACGGCCGGCGCGCGTTCGGCCTGGCGGCGCTGCCAGCGGCGCACGTGCGGCAGGTCGTCGTCGAGCCAGTACGCGTCGTCGTCGGTGATCACCAGCAATTCCTCGAATTTCGCGCCGACGCCGGCGAAGCCGAGATGCGGCTCCACGGCCCACAGGCCCGGCACGGGCGCATGCTCGGAGCGGCGGTCGATCGACCACAGCGGCGACCAGCCCTGCTGCTTCGCCGCGCGGCCCTGGTCGAGCAGCAGGTTGCGCGTCGCGTTCAGCCCGAAGCGCGCGACGAAGCGCGGCTTCGACAGCTTGTGGATCTTCGCGACACGATGCGCGAGCACCTTGAACGGATAGGCCTTGTGGCGCGGCTCGACGCCCTGGCGGCGGCACAGCGCGTCGACCGCCTGCGCGACTTCGGCCATCGGACGGCGCGCCTTCACGAGCTGCACGATCAGGTCGCGATGGTCCATCAGGTCGTCCTGCAGCTGTTCGAGGATCGGGTTGTGGCCGAGGCAGTGCGCGTAGCCGACGTCCGCGACGATCCCGTCGAGCACGGGCGCGACGTCGAGGATCACAGGCATGTCGGTCTCGAGCTGGCGGTTGCTCGGGAAGAACGCGAGGTTGAAGCCGCCCATGTGCTTCAGGCCCGAGAAGCCCTGGAACGCGGTGCGGTCGCCGAACCACGCGAACGGCTTGTGCAGCCAGTCGTGCACGCCGTTGTCCTGCAGCCATTCGGTCAGCAGGCGCGCGGCTTCCTTCTCGGTGATGCCGGGGTAGAGCATCGCGCCGACGGTCTCGACGCAGCGGTACGCAAGCTGCTGGACCGCGCGGAATTGCGGCAGTTCGTCGAGGTGGACTTCCGGCAGCGGATGGTGGGCGGTCATGATGCGTCTCCATGTGTCGGCCCGGGTTCGCGCCTCGGCGCGACGCGGGTCCGGTGCAAGGCTGGGGCGCTGATCCGGAATGCATCCGCCGGTGATCCGGCGGCGGGTTATTCAGTCAGCATTTAATGTGTCATTGATCGATGTAAAGATCATAGCGGGTTCGACCTGGCGCGGAGGTGAGGATTTCTCCTAATGAAGGCCGAAATGGAGGGGAAGCTCTAGGTTTGCGGCGGTCGGGGCCGGATGGCCGTCGCTGCGCACGTGTGCCGAACGGGGGAGCCGGCCGGGGAGCGCCACGCGAGTTCCGCGCGGGCCCGGGATGTCGCGCCGGATCAAGTCTCCGTCGTGTCGCGACGAGACGCTGTCAAATTGCCGAAATAATTTCGTCACATCATCGGCCCCCGTTTCGACGCCTTCGCGGCTTCGCGGGACCGGTGTGCCGCGCGTCGTGCGGGGCAGCACCGAAGTCGATTCGACCTTCCTACGGAGAGAGACCATGCAACGCCGCAAGTTCATGAACACCCTTGCCGCGGCGACCGCTGCGACGCCGCTGATGCTCAAGGCCGGCATGGCCGGCGCGAAGAGCGCAACCGCGCCGGACGCGCTCGACCCGGGCCGCTGGTCGCCGTTCAACGCCGCGCGCCTGCAGGCGGTGCTCGACCAGCACGGCGTCGCGAGCGCGCGCTACGACGGGAAGCGCCGCCCGTACGCGGTGTTCGACTGGGACAACACGTGCATCATGAACGACTGCGAAGAGGCGTTGCTGATGTACCAGATCAACCATCTGCAGTACAAGCTGACGCCGGACGAGTTCGTCGGCGTGATGTGGAAGGACGTGCCGAAGGGCGCGTTCATGAAGGACTACACGACCGTCGACGGCAAGCCGGTGACGATGGAGGATCTCGCCGCCGACGTCGAGTCCGACTACCGCTGGCTTTACGCGAACTACAAGGGTTTCGGCGGCGACAAGAGCCTCGACGAGATTCGCGAGACCGACCAGTTCAAGGATTTTCGCGCGAAGCTGTACTTCATGTACGACGCGATCTGCGACACGCATCCGCTCGAAGTCGGCTACAAGTGGATCATCTACTTCTACAAGAACATGACGACCGCCGAGCTGCAGGCGATGGCGGAAGCGTCGAACAACTACGGTATCGGCGACGCGCTGCGCAAGGTCCGCTACGAAAGCCCGAAGGCGCTGCCGGGCAAGGCAGGCGTGGTGGCCGACACGCATTTCCACGGCATCCGCATTCACGAGGAAATCCGCGCGGTGATGCATACGCTGCGTGCGAACGGCATCGACGTGTACGTGAGCACCGCTTCGCTCGACGATGTCGTGCGCGTATTCGCCGGCAATCCGAACTATGGCTACGGCGTGCCGCCCGAGAACGTGATCGGCCTGCGTCTCGACATGCAGGACGGCAAGTACACGAGCACCTATCCGGCCGGCTGGCATTTCAACTGGGGGCCCGGCAAGACGGTGGGCATCCGCAACGTCCTCGCGTCGAAGAAGGGCTACGGCCCGCTGCTGGTGTTCGGCGACAGCGACGGCGACGCATGGATGCTGCGCGACTTCAAGGACACCGCGGCCGGCGTGATCGTCAACCGAATGAAGAAGGGCGAGATCGGCGCGGACAGCAAGCTCGCGGCCGAGCAGATCGGCAAGCCGGACGCGCGCTTCCTGCTGCAGGGCCGCGACGAGCACACGGGCCTGATGATCCCGGACGAGAAGTCGATCAAGTACGGCAAGACCGACCGTAAGCTGCTGGCCTGACGCGGGCCGGGCGCCGGGCGACGGGCACCCGGCCGCCGCGGCCCCGCGCCCCCGCGCCCGTCGGTCGGCATCGGCCGCGGCATCGTGCGGGCCGGCGCACGCGCGTCTCACTACTCGCGCGGCGGGCTCAATCGCTCGAGCAGCGCCCCCAGCAGATCCACTGGCAGCGGAAACACGATCGTCGAATTCTTGTCCGCCGCGATCGTCGTCAATGTCTGAAGGTAGCGCAGCTGCATCGCCTGCGGCTGCAGCGCGAGCCGCTGCGCGGCCTGCAGCAGCTTCTCCGACGCCTGCAGTTCGCCTTCCGCATGGATCACCTTCGCGCGCCGCTCGCGTTCGGCCTCGGCCTGCCGCGCGATCGCGCGGATCATCGTCTCGTTCAGGTCGACGTGCTTGATCTCGACCGTCGACACCTTGATGCCCCACGCATCGGTCTGCGCGTCGAGCGTTTTCTGGATGTCGGCATTCAACTGCTCGCGTTCGGCGAGCAACGCGTCGAGCTCGTGCTTGCCGAGCACCGCGCGCAGCGTCGTCTGCGCGAGCTGGCTCGTCGCCTCGAAGAAGCGCGCAACCTGGATCACGGCCTTCTCCGGATCGACGACGCGGAAATACACGACCGCATTGACCTTCACCGACACGTTGTCGCGCGTGATCACGTCCTGCGCGGGCACGTCGAACACGACGGTGCGCAGGTCGATCCGCACGACCTGCTGGACGATCGGGATGATCAGCACGAGCCCCGGCCCCTTCACCTTCCAGAACCGGCCGAGCATGAAGACGACGCCGCGCTCGTACTCGCGGAAGATGCGGATCGACGATGCGACGAGCACCACGATGAAGACGATCAGGACGCTGCTGAAGCCAAACGTGTAGCCCATCATGACGGTGCTCCCTGGTGTTGTTGTTCGTGTGCCGGCACGTCGTAAAGCGGCGCGACGGTGAGCGTCAGCCCTTGGCGGCCGGTGACGCGCACGCGGCAACCGGCGGCCAGCGGCGTGCTGCTCGCGACGCGCCAGCGCTCGCCGTGCACGCGCGCCCAGCCCGCCGCCGACGGGGCGGGGCCGGCCGCGCCCTGCGGCTGGTCGGCGTGCAGGCCGTCGTCGAGCACTTCGCCGATGCTGCCGACCATCGCCTCGGCGCCCGTCACCACCGGCCGCCGCCGCGCGCGCAGCGCGACGCTCGACACGACGGCGACGAGCAGCCCGCCGCCGGCCGCGAGGCCCACGATCACCGGCCACGGAATGCCGTAGCCGGGCACGTCGGTGTCGATCAGCATCAGCGCGCCGATCGTGAAGGCGACGATCCCGCCGAATCCGAGCACGCCGAAGGTCGGCAGGAACGCCTCGGCGACGAGGCAGCCGAGCCCGAGCAGCACGAGCCCGAGGCCCGCATAGCTGACCGGCAGCAACTGCATCGCGAACAGCCCGATCAGCAGGCAGATGGTGCCGGCGACGCCCGGCAGCACGAAGCCGGGATTCGCGAACTCGAAGAACAGCCCGTAGATGCCGATCGTCAGCAGGATCAGCGCGACGTTCGGATCGGTGATGATCGACAGGAAGCGGCTGCGCCAGTCGGGCGCCAGCACGACGAGCGGTGCGTGCGCGGTCGCGAGGTGCAGCGTGCCGGCGGTCGTCGTCACGGTGCGGCCGTCGAGCTGGCGCGCGAGGTCGGCCGGGTCCTGCGCGACCAGGTCGACGACATGCTGCGCACGCGCCTCCGTTGCCGACAGGCTCAAGGCCTCGCGCACCGCGCGCTCGGCCCACTCGGCATTGCGTCCGCGCAACTGCGCGAGGCCGCGAATGTACGCGGCGGCATCCTGGGTCGCCTTGCGGATCTCGGTCGACTGCGTGTCGTTCGGCAACTCGGCCGGTGTCGCGGATGCGCCGGACGCGCCCGATGCGCCGGCCGGCGACGGCTTCGTCGCACCTGGTGCCCCCGGCGTACCGGGCGTACCCGGCGCGCCGCCGCCGATGCCGAACTGCACCGGCGACGCCGCGCCGAGATTGGTGCCGGGCGCCATCGCGGCAATGTGGCTCGCGTAGACGATATAGGTACCGGCGCTCGCGGCCCGTGCGCCACCCGGCGCGACGAACGCGGCGACCGGCACCGGCGAGCCGAGGATCGCCTTGATGATCAGCCGCATCGACGTGTCGAGCCCGCCGGGCGTATCGAGTTGCAGGATCGCGAGCGGCGCGTGCTCGTGCGCCGCGCGGTCGAGCGAGCGGACGATGAAGTCGGCGCTGGCCGGCCCGATCGCGCCGTTGACCGGAATCACGACGACCGGCGGCGCGGCGACGGGTGCGGTGGCGGGCTGGGTAGCGGGAGGCGCAGCGGCAACCGCCGCGCACACGACGAGCAGCGCCGCGAACAGCGCGGCGCGCGCGACCCGCGCGGACAGCGGGTGACGGGGGCGGCCACCGGGCGATGCAGGTGCCGGCGGCGGCCCATGACGGTGAATGCGCATTGGGGCGTCCGGGCGGCGCGCGGCCGCACGCCGTCCGGCTCGCGGAAAGGGCGTTGGCCCGATATTTGAAGATTAGGCGGTTTCGGCGGAAAGCGCGAAGGCGGAGCCGCCGGCCGCGCACTCAGCCGGCGGCGCCGCCCCGCGCGAGCGCTTCTTCCCGGTACTCGGCCGGGCTGCGCCCGCTCCATTTGCGAAACGCGCGGTAGAACGCGCTCGGTTCCGCGAAACCGGCGGCGGCCGCAACGTCGGCGATGGTCCGCGCCGGATCGGCCAGCGCCTCGAACGCGAGGTCGCGCCGCAACGTGTCCTTGATCGACTGGTACGCGTGGCCTTCCTGGTGCAGCTTGCGGCGCAGCGTCGCCTCGGCCACGTGCAGCCGCGCGGCCATCCCGCCGGCGCCCGGCCACGCGGCGGGCGGCATCCCGCGCAGCACCGTGCGCACGCGCTGCGCGAGCGCGTTCGGGTTGCGGTACTTGACGATGAAGCTGGCCGGCGCGTTGCGCAGGAAGGCCTTCAGCGTCTTCGCGTTCTGCACGACCGGCAGCGTCGCGAATTCGGGATCGAAATCGACATACGAATCGGGCTGGTTGAAGCGCATGTCGTCGCACAGCATCGACGGGTATTCGTGGTCGGCCGGCGGCGTGTCGCAGCGGAAGCTCGCGTGCAGCAGCGGGATGCGGCGTCCGATCAGCCAGCAGGTGAGCCCGTACACGATGATGAAATAGGTCGCGTACGTAAACATCGCGGGCGCCGCGGCGCTGTTGCGGTGCACGAAGCGCAGCCGCACGCGCTGCGGGTTGGCGTCGAGCTCCGCGTGCAGGTCGTCGAGCACGCAGTGCATGAAATTCACCGCGCGCGCCATCGCGTGCAGCCCGTCCTGCGCGGACAGCGCGGCCTGGCTCATCGCAATGAAGCTGCCGCTGCGCATCGGGTGGCGATCCTGCCCGAAAAACTCGTCGTCGAGCGCGCGCGCAATGGCGTTCCACAGCGCGCCGTATTGCTGCGCCGACACCCGCGCGCGCGGCTGCGCGAGCAGCGCGGGCGCGATGCCGGCCTGCGCGAGCAGCGGCTCGGCCGCGACGCCGCGCCGGGTGGCGAGCGCGACGCTGTAGGCGACGAGGCTGATCGCGACGGTTCCCTTCTCTTCCTGCTTCATCGACGCCGCCGGTATGGCAAAAACGCTCAGTGTAAATGAGCGGCGCGAGCATCGAACAGTCGCGCGCGCTTGCCTACACTTGTTGCATCGAAACGAAAGGTCGGTCGCGGCACGCGGCCGCGGGAGACAGCAGCGCCATGGACGAGCTTTACACCGAAGACCAGCGGATGATCCGCGACGCCGCGCGCGCTTTTGCCACCGAGGTGCTGGCACCGAACGCCGCGCAGTGGGACCACGACGCGCACCTGCCCGACGCCGTCGTCGCGCAGCTCGGCGAACTCGGCCTGCTCGGGATGATCGTGCCGCAGGAGCTGGGCGGCGCGTATACGGATTACGTCGCCTATGCGCTGGCGATGGAAGAGATCGCGGCGGGCGACGCCGCCTGCGCGACGATGATGAGCGTGCACAACTCGGTCGGCTGCGGGCCGATCCTCGGCTTCGGCACGCCCGCGCAGAAGGATCGCTGGCTGGCCGAGATGGCGGCGGGCCGCATCATCGGCGCGTTCTGCCTGACCGAGCCGCAGGCCGGCTCCGAAGCGCACAACCTGCGCACGCGGGCGGAGCTGCGCGATGGCAAGTGGGTGCTGAACGGCGCGAAGCAGTTCGTGACCAACGGCCAGCGCGCCGGGGTCGCGATCGTTTTTGCCATGACCGACCCGGAAGCCGGCAAGCGCGGCATTTCCGCGTTCCTGGTGCCGACCGACACGCCGGGCTTCATCGTCGGCAAGCCGGAGAAGAAGATGGGCATCCGCGCATCCGATACGTGCCCGATCACGTTCGAGAACTGCGCGATTCCGGAAGAGAACCTGCTCGGCAAGCGCGGCGAAGGGCTGAAGATCGCGCTGTCGAACCTGGAAGGCGGGCGCATCGGCATCGCCGCGCAGGCGCTCGGCATCGCGCGCGCCGCATTCGACAAGGCGCGCCGCTATGCGGGCGAGCGCGTGCAGTTCGGCAAGCCGCTCGCCGAGCACCAGGCGATCCAGCAGAAGCTCGCCGACATGGCCACCCAGATCAACGCGGCGCGCCTGCTCGTGCATCACGCGGCGAAGCTGCGCACGGCCGGGTTGCCGTGCCTGTCGGAAGCATCGCAGGCGAAGCTGTTCGCGTCCGAGATGGCCGAGCGCGTGTGCTCGGACGCGATCCAGATCCACGGCGGCTACGGCTACCTCGCCGATTATGAAGTCGAGCGCCACTATCGCGACGCGCGCATCACGCAGATTTACGAAGGCACCAGCGAAGTGCAGCGGATGGTGATCGCGCGACAGCTTTGAGTCGCGACGCTCGCGCTACCGGCAACCACGCAAACAACAAGACAGACAGGCCGGCAAACAGGCAGGGCACGAGGGCAGCGCGGCAAACGCGGCACGCAACGACGTGACCGTGCGCCGCGCGACACGGAACCGGGCATGCGCTGCAGCGCGTGCCCGGTTGACCGCTGGGCATGGAGACTAGAGACAGGAGACGACACGATGACGGTACAGGCATTCCTGGACGCACGCGACTTTCTGCTGCGCCATCGCACCGACTACGAAACCGCTTACCGCGATTTCGAATGGCCGGTGCTCGATGCGTTCAACTGGGCGCTCGACTACTTCGACCCGATGGCGCGCGGCAACGACAAGCCCGCGCTGTGGATCGTCGACGCGGCAACCGGTACGGGCGACCCGTATTCGTTCGCGCAGATGTCCGAGCGCTCGGCGCGGATCGCGAACTGGCTGCGCGGCATCGGCGTCGTGCGCGGCGACCGGATCCTGCTGATGCTGCCGAACCGTGTCGAGCTGTGGGACGCGATGCTCGCCGCGATGAAGCTCGGCGCGATCGTGCTGCCCGCGACCACGCAGCTGTCGGCCGACGACGTGCGCGATCGCGTGCAGATCGGCGGCGCGACCTACGCGATCGTCGACGAGAACGAAACCGAGAAGTTCGAGCAACCCGATCTCGGCCTCAAGCAGAAGATCGTCGCCGGCGCGCCGCGCGATGGCTGGCTCGCGATGAACGACGGCTATGCGGCGAGCGCCGCGTTCGAGCCGGACGCAGTCACGCACGCGAGCGATCCGATGCTGCTGTACTTCACGTCGGGCACGACGTCGAAGCCGAAGCTCGTCGAGCATACGCACCGCACCTATCCGGTCGGACACCTGTCGACCATGTACTGGGTCGGCCTGCAGCCGGGCGACATCCACTGGAACATCAGTTCGCCGGGCTGGGCGAAGCATGCATGGAGCTGTTTCTTCGCGCCGTGGAATGCGCAGGCGTGCGTGTTCGCGTTCAACTACGCGCGCTTCGAGCCGAAGGTCGTGCTCGATGCGCTCGTCAAATACCAGGTGACCACGCTGTGCGCGCCGCCGACCGTGTGGCGCATGCTCGTGCAGCAGCCGCTCGCGTCGTTCGACGTGAAGCTGCGCGAGATCGTCGGCGCGGGCGAGCCGCTGAATCCCGAGATCATCGAGCGCGTGAAGAAGGCGTGGGGCATCACGATTCGCGACGGCTACGGCCAGACCGAAACCACCTGCCTGATCGGCAACACGCCGGGCCAGCCGGTCGTCGCGGGCTCGATGGGGCGGCCGCTGCCCGGCTACCGGATCGCGCTGCTCGACCCGGACGGCGCGCCGGTGACCGAAGGCGAGGTCGCGCTGCCGATCGGCGCCGGCGTGACGCGCCCGGTCGGCCTGATGACCGGCTATGCGAACAATCCCGACGCGACGGCCCACGCGATGCGCGACGGCCATTACCGCACGTCGGACATCGCGATGCGCGGCGACGACGGCTACTACGTGTACATCGGCCGCGCGGACGACGTGTTCAAGTCGTCCGACTACCGGCTGAGCCCGTTCGAACTGGAAAGCGTGCTGATCGAGCATCCGGCGATCGCGGAAGCAGCCGTCGTGCCGAGCCCGGACCCGCTGCGGCTGTCGGTACCGAAGACTTTCATCACGCTGCGCCAGGGCTACGAGGAGAGCCCCGCGCTCGCGCTGGAGATCTTCCGCTTCTCGCGCGAGAAGCTCGCGCCGTACAAGCGTATCCGCCGCCTGCAGTTCGCGGAATTGCCGAAGACGATCTCGGGGAAGATCCGCCGCGTCGAGCTGCGCCGCCGCGAGATCGAGCGCGGCGACGATGCGACCACGCGGATGCCCGGCGAATACTGGGAAGAAGATTTCGCCGCCGAACTGAAATGACCGGCCGCGGGCCGCGCGCGCCGCGTTTTGGCGTGCGTCGCCCGCCACCGGACTGAACCGAACCGGCCGCGCGTGGCATCACGCCATGCGGCCCACTGCAAGGAGAGTGCACTGATGAACGCGAATCCGACGCCCCGCACGGGGCAAGACGTGCCGACGGTCAAGCTGCTGATCGACGGCGCCTTCGTCGAGTCCACCACGAGCGAGTGGCGCGACATCGTCAACCCGGCGACGCAGCAGGTCCTCGCGCGCGTGCCGTTCGCGACCGTCGCCGAAGTCGACGCGGCCGTGCAGGCCGCGCACGCCGCGTATGCGACGTGGAAGAACACGCCGATCGCCGCGCGCATGCGCATCATGCTGAAGTTCCAGGATCTGGTGCGTGCGAACCTGCAGCGCATCGCGAAGACGCTGACGGCCGAGCAGGGCAAGACGCTGCCCGATGCCGAGGGCGACATCTTCCGCGGCCTCGAAGTGGTCGAGCACGCGTGCTCGGTCGGCACGCTGCAGCTCGGCGAATTCGCGGAGAACGTCGCGGGCGGCGTCGACACCTACACGCTGCGCCAGCCGCTCGGCGTGTGCGCGGGCATCACGCCGTTCAACTTCCCCGCGATGATTCCGCTGTGGATGTTCCCGATGGCGATCGTGTGCGGCAACACGTTCGTGCTGAAGCCGTCGGAGCAGGATCCGATGTCGACGATGCAACTCGTCGAACTGGCAGTCGAGGCCGGCGTGCCGAAGGGCGTGCTGAACGTCGTGCACGGCGGCAAGGAAGTGGTCGACGCGATCTGCACGCATCCGCTCGTGAAGGCGATCTCGTTCGTCGGTTCGACGGCCGTCGGCACGCACGTGTACCACCTCGGCAGCCAGCACGGCAAGCGCGTGCAGTCGATGATGGGTGCGAAGAACCACGCGGTGGTGCTGCCCGACGCGAATCGCGAGCAGACCCTCAACGCGCTGGTCGGCGCGGGCTTCGGCGCGGCCGGCCAGCGCTGCATGGCGACGTCGGTCGCGGTGCTGGTCGGCGAGGCGCGCGACTGGCTGCCCGATCTCGTCGCGAAGGCGAAGCTGCTGAAGGTGAACGCGGGCGCGGAAGCCGGCACCGACGTCGGCCCGGTCGTGTCGCGCGGAGCGAAGGCGCGCATCCTGTCGCTGATCGAAGCGGGCGTGAAGGAAGGCGCGAAGCTCGAGCTCGACGGCCGCGACGTGAAGGTGGCCGGTTACGAGGAGGGCAATTTCGTCGGCCCGACCATCTTCTCCGGCGTGAAGACCGACATGTCGATCTACACGCACGAGATCTTCGGTCCGGTGCTGGTCGTGCTCGAAGCCGACTCGCTCGACGAAGCGATCGCGCTCGTCAACGCGAACCCGATGGGCAACGGCGTGGGCATCTTCACGCAGAGCGGCGCGGCGGCACGCAAGTTCCAGAGCGAGATCGACGTCGGCCAGGTCGGCATCAACATCCCGATCCCGGTCCCGGTGCCGTTCTTCAGCTTCACCGGTTCGCGCGGTTCGAAGCTCGGCGATCTCGGCCCGTACGGCAAGCAGGTCGTGCAGTTCTACACGCAGACCAAGACGGTCACCGCGCGCTGGTTCGACGACGACACGACGGCCGGCCCGGTGAACACGACGATCCGGCTGCATTGAGCCGCGGAGGACACGAACATGAAGATCGGTTTTATCGGACTGGGTCATATGGGTGCGCCGATGGCGCTGAACCTGTTGAAGGCCGGCCATGAAGTGCATGCGTTCGACCTGAGCGCCGACGCATTGCGCGCGCTGCAGGACGCCGGCGCGCAGGTGGCCGCATCGCCGCGCGACGCGGCGTCGGGCGCGGCCTTCGTGATCACGATGCTGCCGGCCGCACCGCACGTGCGCTCGGTGCTCGCCGGCGAGAACGGCGTGCTGGCCGGCCTCGGCGCCGGCGCGACCGTGATCGATTCAAGCACGATCGACCCGGCGAGCGCGCAGGCGTTCGGCGCGCTCGTGCGCGAGCACGGCGGCGCGTTCGTCGATGCGCCGGTGTCGGGCGGCACGGGTGGCGCGGCGGCCGGCACCTTGACCTTCATGGTCGGCGGCAGCGATGCGGATTTCGAGCGCGTGAAGCCGGTGCTCGCGGGCATGGGCAAGAACATCGTCCACTGCGGGCCGACGGGGATGGGGCAGGTCGCGAAGGTCTGCAACAACCTCGTGCTCGGCATCTCGATGGCGGCCGTGTCGGAGGCGATGTCGCTCGGCGTCGCGCTCGGCATCGACCCGAAGGTGCTGGCCGGCATCGTCAACACGTCGACGGGCCGCTGCTGGAGCTCGGACACCTACAACCCGTATCCGGGCGTGATCGACACCGCGCCGTCGTCGCGCGGCTACAGCGGCGGCTTCGGCACCGACCTGATGCTGAAGGATCTCGGCCTCGCGAACGACGCCGCGAAGCAGGCGCGCCAGCCCGTCTATCTCGGTGCGCTCGCGCAGCAGCTGTACCAGACGATGAGCAGCCGCGGCGACGGGCAGCTCGATTTCTCGGCGGTGATCCGCCTGTATCAACCGGCCACCAAGAAGGACGCCTCATGATCGAACTGGACTACGTCGACGACGGCGCGATCGCGTGCGCGACGCTCAAGCGTCCGCCCGCGAACGCCTTCACCGCCGACGGGCTGCAGCAGCTGCAGGCCACCGTCGCCGCATTGAATGCGAACCCGCGCGTGCGCGCGCTGGTGATCACCGGCGACGGCCCGAAGTTCTTCAGCGCGGGCGCCGACCTGAACACGTTCGCCGACGGCGACCGCGCGGTCGCGCGCGCGATGGCCGCGCGTTTCGGCGCGGCATTCGAGGCGCTGCACGACGCGCGCGTCGTGACGATCGCGGCGATCAACGGCTATGCGATGGGCGGCGGCCTCGAATGCGCGCTCGCGTGCGACCTGCGGATCGCCGAGACGCACGCGCAGATGGCGCTGCCCGAGCCGTCGGTCGGCCTGCTGCCGTGCGGGCTCGGCACGCAGACGCTGCCCTGGCTCGTCGGTGAAGGCTGGGCGAAGAAGATCATCCTGGCCGGCACGCGCGTCGACGCGGCGACGGCCCTCAGGATCGGCCTCGTCGAGGACGTGGTCGAAAGCGGCGCGGCCCGCGATGCGGCGCTGGCGCTCGCGCGCAACGTCGCACGGCAGAGTCCGCATGCGGTCGCCTACAGCAAGGAGCTGATCGGCCTCGCGCGCCGCGGCGTGCCGCGCGGCGCGGCGCTCGCGGTCGAGCGCGAGCGCTTCGTCGACCTGTTCGACACGAACGATCCGCGCGAGGGCGTGGCCGCGTTTCTCGGCAAGCGCGCGCCGCAATGGCACACCGACGGGGAGCCGCAACGATGAGCACGCCGGTGACGACTCATGACAGCTTCGCGCAACCCGCGCCCGAGGTGCTGTTTCGCGTGGTGAACCGCGTGGCGCTCGTTACGCTGAACCGGCCGGCCGCGCTCAATGCGTTGTCCTATTCGATGATCGGCGAGCTGGCCGCGCTCCTCGAACGTTGCCGCACCGACGACCAGATCGTCGCGGTCGTGCTGCGCGGTGCTGGCGAGAAGGGCTTCTGCGCGGGCGGCGACGTGCGCGCGCTCTTCCGGATGGTCGCGCAGCGCGAGACCTGGCTGCCGTTCTTCGTCGACGAATACCGGCTTGATTACGCGATCCACACGTTCCCGAAGCCGGTGGTCGCGCTGATGGACGGCGTGACGATGGGCGGCGGAATGGGGCTCGCGCAAGGCGCGGCGCTGCGCGTCGCGACCGAGCGCAGCAAGATCGCGATGCCCGAGACGCGCATCGGCCTCGTGCCCGACGTCGGCGCAACGCATTTCCTGTCGCGCATGCCGGTCGAGCTCGAGCTGTACGTGGGGCTGACGGGCGCGATGCTGTCGGGTGCCGACGCGCTGAGCGCGAAGCTCGCGGATCTGTGCGTGCCGTCGGCGTGGCTCGATACGTTCGAGACGCGCATCGACAGCGTCAAGTGGGACGGCGACGTGCTGCCGGCACTGCGCAAGGTGTTCGAGCCGCCGTGCAACGTCGTGCCGCATGCGGCGCTCGATACGCAGATGGCGTGGATCGTCCGTCACTTCGACAAGCGCTCGACCGTCGAGCGGATCGTCGCGACGCTCACGCAGGAGCTCGCGCGCGACGAGTTGTCGCGCGAGCATCGTCAATGGCTGCAGGCGACGCTCGATGCACTCGCCGGCCATTCGCCGACGATGCTGTGCGTGACGCGCGAAGCGCTGCTGCGCGGACGTCAGATGACGCTCGCCGAGTCGTTCCGGATGGAGCTCGGCATCGTCGCGCGCGCGATCGAGGAGGGCGACTTCTGCGAAGGCGTGCGCGCGCATCTCGTCGACAAGGATCGCAAGCCGCGCTGGGCGCCGGCGTCGCTCGTCGAGCTGCGCGCCGAGCGCGTGCGGCATTTCCTGACGTCGCCGTGGAAGCTGTTCGCGCATCCGCTCGCCGATCTCGGCGCGGCGTGAGCGCCGCGTGACGGCCCGGCGCGCCCGTGCGGCGCGTCGGTTTCAACCTGTTTTCTTGAGGCTCGCGGGCTCCTGGCGCTCGATCATCGGCGGCACCGCCTGCACGAGCGCGTCGATTACGCAGCGCGTCTTGCGCGGCAGGTAGCGCGTTTTCGGCCAGATCGCGTGAATGTCGCCTTCGCACACGAAGCAGCGGTCGAGCACGACGACCATCTCGCCGCGCTTCACGTAATGATCGAGCAGCCAGCTCGGCAGCCACGCGATCCCGAACCCCGATGCGCCGGCCGCCGCGATCGCCTGCACGTCGTCGAAGCTGAGCTGGTGCGGCATGTCGATGCGCACCGTCGAGCCGTCCGGCGCGCGCAGGTCCCACGGCTGCGCGACGCCCGAGCGTGAGTACGCGATCGTCCGGTGGTTCCTCAGGTCGTCGAGCGATTGCGGCATCCCGTAGCGCGCGAGATACGACGGCGCGGCGCCGAGGCTCCCGTATTGCGTGCCGAGCCGCCGCACCGCGAGGCTCGTGCTGTCCGCGAGCGGGCCGATCCGCACCGCGAGGTCGATCCCTTCCTCGACCAGGTCGACGAAGCGGTCGGTGATCGACACGTCGATCCGCAGGTGCGGATAGGTGCGCGCGAGATCGAGCACGATCGGCGTCACGCAGTGATGCCCGAACGCGAGCGGCACACTCAGCCGCAGCTTGCCGCGCGCTTCGTTGCGGCCGCAATCGAGATCGGCTTCGGCCGCCTCCAGCTCCGCCAGCGCGCGCACGCAGCGGTCGTAGTACGCCTGGCCGTCGTCCGTCAGGCTCTGGCTGCGCGTCGTGCGCTGCAGCAGCCGCGCGCCGAGCCGCTTCTCGAGCCGCGCGATCGCCTTGCCGACCGCCGAGCGCGTCATGTCGAGGCGTTCCGCGGCGAGCGCGAAGCTGCCGGATTCCACGACCTGGACGAAGGTCGTTACGCCGTCGAGTCTGTCGGTCATGGCGGGGTGTGCTGGGGTTGCCCTGATTGCGTCCTGTGATTCCCCAGTCCGGGGAAGTGGACGCATCAATGGGGAGGGAAATTCTCACTATAGTACCGATTCCCGCTCAGCGTGCGTTGCCGGCCGCACGCGGCGCATCCTTCTCACCTGGAGGCGCACGGCCTGTCGCGGGCCGTCGCGCAATACGCATGACCCTATCCGACTCCCGCAGGAATGCGGTCGCGCTCGCGGCCGTCTGTCTCACGTCGCTGATGTTCGGCCTCGAGATCTCGAGCGTGCCGGTGATCCTGCCGACGCTCGAACGCGTGCTGCACGGCGACTTCAACGGCATGCAGTGGATCATGAACGCGTACACGATCGCGTGCACGACGGTGCTGATGGCGGCCGGCACGCTCGCCGACCGGTTCGGCCGCAAGCGCGTGTACGTGATCGGCACCGTGCTGTTCGGCGCGACGTCGCTGCTGTGCGGGCTCGCGCCGAACGTGCCGGTGCTGGTCGCGGGCCGGCTGCTGCAGGGCGCGAGCGGCGGCGCGATGCTGATCTGCCAGATCGCGGTGCTGTCGCACCAGTTCCGCGAGGGGCGCGAGCGTGGCCGCGCGTTCGGGATCTGGGGCATCGTGTTCGGGATCGGCCTCGGCTTCGGGCCGATCGTCGGCGGCGCGATTGTCGCGGCGACGAGCTGGCCGTGGGTGTTTCTTGTGCATGCGCCGCTCGCGGCCGTCGCGCTCGTGCTGATCGGCGGCGCGGTGCAGGAGTCGCGCGATCCGCATGCGGGCACGCTCGACGTCGCGGGCATCGTCACGCTGTCGCTCGCGGTGCTCGGCCTCGCGTTCTACATTACCCAGAGCGCGGAATTGGGGCTCACGAGTGCGGCCGGCCTCGGCGTGCTCGGCGCGACCGTGCTCGCGCTGGCCGGGTTTTTCGTCGCGGAGCGCGCGAGCGCGCGGCCGATGTTCGACTTCTCCGTGTTCCGGATTCGCGCGTTCAGCGGTGCGATCTTCGGTTCGATGGGGATGAACTTCAGCTTCTGGCCGTTCATGATCTATCTGCCGATCTGGTTCCAGGTCGCGCTCGGCTACGACAGCGTGACGGCCGGCCTCGCGCTGCTCGCGTACACGCTGCCGACACTGGTCGCGCCGCCGTTCGGCGAACGGCTCGCGCTGCGCTACGGGCCCGGCGTCGTGATTCCGGGCGGCCTGTTCACGATCGCGGCCGGCTTCGCGCTGATGCGGATCGGCAGCGGCGTCGAGCACGCGAGCTGGCTCACGATGCTGCCCGGCTGCGTGATCGCCGGCATCGGGCTCGGGCTCACCAACACGCCGGTCACGAACACGACGACGGGCGCGGTGCCGAGTTCGCGGGCCGGGATGGCGTCGGGCATCGACATGAGCGCGCGGATGATCTCGCTCGCGCTGAACATCGCGACGATGGGTTTCGTGCTGGTCGCGGGGATCGTCGCGAGCCTGAAGGCCGGCGTCGCGGGAGCGGTCGATGCGGGGACGCTGCGCGCGCTGGCGCAGCAGATCGCGTCGGGCCATACCGACGGGCTGCAGGCGATCGCGCCGGCGCTCGCCAAGGCCGACCCGAGCGGTGCGGCGCTGCACGCGGCGCTCGTGCACGGCTTCGGCTGGGTGATGGTGTACGGCGCAGCCGGCGTGGCCGTGCTCGCGACGGCAAGCGCGGTGGCGTTCGCGCCGGCGCGGCGGGGGGCGACGGTGTGCGAATGACGCATGCGCCGCGCGTCGTGTGACGCGTCGTTGCCGTGACGCGGCAACGAGCGCCATCATCGGCCGGTCGCGTTCCTCGCCGAGCGCGGGCATCGCGCCGATTCCCATCCGTTCAGGTGCGTGCGCATCTTGTGCGATTGCCGCACGCGATGTGGTGCGCGGCTGGTTCCGCGCGCTTACGCGCCGTCGCCGCGTGTGTCGATCCTGCGTTGCGTGTCCGCGTCGACGATCGCACGGATCGCGTTGAACAGCGGCGCCGCATCGGTGTAGCGCCGGCCGTAGCCGAGGTTGAACGCGTAGTTAAAGTCCGGCGGATTGCTGCCCTGGTTGTGCTGCAGGATCGTCTCGAGCTTGTCGAGTGCCTTCGCGGCGCGCGCTTCCGGTGATGCCGCCGCCTCGTATTCGTCCCACAGTGCGACGATCTCGTCGCGCAGCGCGCGATCGAGCCCGGCCGTCAGCGTGAGCAGGTCGTCGCGTTCGTGCGTGCTCTTGTCCGGATGCGCGGCCTGCTCGATCGCGGGGATGTCGCCGTGCAGCGCTTCGCCGAGATCGTGGACGACGCACAGTTTCAGCAGCTTCGTCGTGTCGACGTCGGGCAGCGCGTCGGCGAACACGAGCGCCATCAGGCACAGCCGCCAGCTGTGCTCGGCCGTGCTTTCGGCGCGCCCGCTCGACGTGTGGCCGCTGCGCAGCACGTCTTTCAGGCGTTCGGCTTCACGCAGGAAATCGAGCCGCGCGTGGATCGTGTCGAGGTTCATGGCTGGTGGGAATGCTTGAATCGTGCCGTCGAGCGTACGCCGTGCGGCCACGCTGCGTCCACGCATGAAATATGCGCGCCGCGCTCGCCCCCGCGACCGCCGCGTGTGCTACAGCGTTTCGACGAGGCGCGCGGCGGAGCCGTCCGACAGCGTCATCCGCGTCCATCGGCAGGTGCTGCCGCGGATCGGCACGACGCGCGACGCATTGGCGCCGGTCGCGAATTCGACGCTTGGCGGCCCCGCGCGATCGTGCCAGCCGAGCGGGTCGAGCGCGGCTTCCATGCGGACGATCTCCGGCGACGCATAGCGCCACAGCGACGTGCCGAGCAGCGTCGGCAGCGGCCGCGAGAACTCGGCCGCGCGCGACGGCGAGCACGCGAGCAGACGGTGCGTGAGGTCGCACACGAGATGCATGCGGGCCGTGCTGCTCGCGATCAGCCGGGCGAGCGCGTGGTCGCCCGCCGAATCGAGACGCGCGGCAAGCAGCCGCTCTGCCGTCGCGCGCTCATTCGGCGACATCTGCTGGATGCCGGCTTCCCAGCGCGAGATCGTCGATTGGGCGACGCCGAACAACTCGGCCGCATGGCTCTGCTTCATGCGATGCAGCGTGCGCCACCGCTTGAGTTGCGGGCCGAGCGGCGGGGTGTGAAGCGGTGAGGTCGTCATGGCGATGCTCCGGTTTGCGTTCGAGTTGCGCGTGCACGCATGGCGGGCGAACGTCCTCGTCGGCCGTTGCCGTCACATGATTCGCAGGCCGCCGTTCGCACTGATCGCGACGGCCGCGATCGGCACGAGCACGATGCCGCCCAGCACGAGCACGCCGTCGGCGGCGACCGTGACCGGCGTCGCGAGGATCCGCAAGCCCATGCCGAGCGCGGACGGCGATTCCGTGATGTACACGATGTACCGCTGGTTGAAGGCCTGCGCCGTGTTGTCGTTGACCTTGTCCCTGGCGACGAAGCCGTCGGTCGAGTAGCGCTTGCCGCCGATGTCGCCTTCGAGCACGAGACCGGTCTGCCCGGCCGTGAAGCCGTCGGCGGTCGCGGCCGTTTGATCGTCCGCCGATGCTTCCTTCGGCAACAGGATCCTGTAGCGGCCGGTCACGCTGCTGCCGCTCGCGTGAAAGCCGATGAACGCGGTGTGCAGCGACTTCCGGTAGCCGGACAGCAGCACCGGCCGCAGCGACGCAGGCAGATCGAAGATGTAGTGGTAATCCGTGCCGAGGACGACGAGCTTTTTGCCGTCTTCGGTGATCAGGAATCCGGACACCTGTTCGTGGTAGTTGCTGTCCTTGTACAGCTTCGGCGTGAAACAGCCGGACAGCGGAAGGCTGGCCGCAGCCAGGCCGGCGGCCAGCAGGCGCCGGCGCGTGATCGATGTGCGCATTTCTTGTTGTCCCGTCTTTGCGGTTTGAAGTGGCTTTCGCCCTCGGAGTGGCGATTCTCGCGTATCCGGTGCGCATTGTCGAACGGGGATGCCGCCGACAATGTTTTCGCCAGGCTTTCAACCGGCTCCGCCATATCTTATTATTCGGCGAAAGCGGCGCGAGCCGGCCGCCATTGGTCATGTCGACGCATGAAGCGCCGGTCAGCATTGCCGCCGTCCGACTTCCGCATCGCACGATGCACGATCGGCACGACCGGAGACGCGTGACCTGCGCGTATCCCGAAAAAATCAATACGAGGGCGCCATGGTACGACTGGTCTTGCTGCTGCTGGGCATCGAATATCTGCGAACGCGCTGGCGCGGGCTGACCGTGCTGGGCTGGCTGTGGGTCGTCGCGGGCGTCGGCATCTTCGTCGACGCACTCGACGGCGCGCTGCATTTTCCGATCGAACTGTTCGCGTGGCTGTTCCTGATCGAGGGGCTCGCGACGCTCGCGCTGGCCGGCAGCGGCGTTGGCGGGCAGCGCATCCTGCGCTACGTGAAGGGCATCGTGGTCGTGGTGGCCGCCGGGCTCGTGTTCGCGGGACATCATCACGGTCACTTCCTGCTGTCTATGATCTTCGGCACGCTGTTCCTCGTCGACGGGCTGCTGCAGTGCACGTCCGCGTGGATGGTGCGTTACCGGCGCTGGCACGTCGCATTCGCGTGGGGCGTCGTCGAGATCCTGCTCGCGATCTTCTTCTATCAGCCGTATCCGACTCACTATGTGGGCACCGTGCCGTACTGCCTCGGCTTGCTGCTGATGTTCGGCGGGATGCACATGCTGAGCCTCGCCGCGCGCGTGCGGCGGCTGACACGCAATCCCGCGTTCGTCACGTCGCCGGCGCCGGCGATCGTGCCCGACATCGACACGGCAGCCGACCTCCCGCGCTTCACGCAATCCGAATGGGACGGCCCGCCGGCCGACCACGAGCACGCGCTGACCGTGCACGTGTGGACGCCGACCGGCACGTCGAAGGCCGAAGCGCAACGCTATCCGGTGATCGACCGCTACATCGCGGCGGTGGACGTCAATGGCGTGATCTCCACCGGCCATGCGGCGCTGGAGTCGCCCGAGGGCATCTATATCAGCTTGTATCCGGCCGTCGAGATCGATCGTTCTCCCGATGAATTCACACGGATCCTGCGCGCGACGCGCGAGAACGACGTGCCCGGGTTGTTCCAGCCCGACTATGCGACCGAGTCGAAGGCGTGGTGTCCGTCGACCGTGCGCGTGCGGATCCGCAACTACGATCCGGCGAAGCTGGCCGCATTCTGGTCGTCGTATCGGCAGACCGTCACGTACAACCTCACGCACCGCAACTGCTCGAGCACCGTGTCGAACGCGCTCGAAGCGGCGCTCGACGGCGCGGTGTGGCGGCTCAAGGGCACGCGGGCCGGGTGGGGCGCATTCGTGCGGCTGCTGCTCACGCCCGAGCTGTGGGTC
The DNA here is from genome assembly GCF_905339865.1 of Burkholderia sp. BCC1993. NCBI lineage: Bacteria > Pseudomonadati > Pseudomonadota > Betaproteobacteria > Burkholderiales > Burkholderiaceae > Burkholderia > Burkholderia sp. BCC1993. The sequence goes on from NZ_CAJPGZ010000013.1 coordinate 106,865, forward strand.
GCCGCGCAGATCCGCAAGCGCGCTGTGACGATGGCCTGGACGCCCGGGCTCACGCTCGACTATGCGCGCGCGCTCAGCATGCTCGCCGATCCGCGGCCGTTCGCGTGGTGGAAGGTCGCGCGCTCGGCCGTGCAGGCGATCATCGCGTCGCGCCGCGCGTGGCGCGAGCAGGACAGCGCGGCGCTGTCGTCCGGCGGATCGGAAGCCGCGTCGGTGAAATGATCGCGTGGCGCAGGACGAGGGCCGGCGCGTGAGCACCGGCATGCGACAGATTCTCGCGCTCGAAGCCCCGGATTCGGCTGCGCGTGCGTGCACGCTGCTCGGCAGCGAGCCGTGAGCAGGGGCGTGCCGTCCGCGAGTTCGAGGCTTTGCCCGTTTCCGATCTCGACGCGATAGGGCTTGCCCGGCCGGCTGGCCGTCATCATGGGATGCTCCGTTGCAGCGTGAAGATGGCGACAGGGTGGGCCAGCGTCTCCGGCGCAAGAGGGCGCGTGTTGGTACCTGTGTCGGCGCTAACAACGGCGGCGTTCGACTACGAATTCCTTCGTCCACCTTCATATTGATGCCACGTTGCGCGAGCAACAATCGCGGGCAGACATTCGACAACCTTGCGGCGCATCTCGCGACCGCAAGCCTTTTCCGAGGAAACGCCATGCTCAAGACGCTCGCCCGCGCCGCGGCCGCACTCGCCGTCGCATCCGCCTCGCTGCACGCCGTCGCGCAGACCAGCTACGACTACCTGTTGCTCGCGGCTTCGTGGGAGCCTGGTTTCTGCGCGTCGCACGACACGCCGGAGTGTACGAGCCTCGCCGGCACGTATGCGGCGACGAGCCTGTCGCTGCACGGCCTGTGGCCGAACCGGTACGACGGCAACCAGCCGTTTTACTGCGGCGTGCCGCAGAGCGATGTCGATCTCGACAACGCGCACCAGTGGTGCAGCATGGATGCGTATCCGGTCAGCACCGCGACCCGCAGCACGCTGTCGACCTACATGCCGGGCGTGGCGTCGTGCCTCGACAAGCACGAATGGTTCAAGCACGGCACCTGCTCGAACTCGGCGTCGCCGGATGCGTACTGGAACCAGGCGGCCGGCATGATCAGCCGGCTCGGCAACACGTCGTTCAACGCGTTCCTGCAGGTGAACGCGGGCAAGACGGTGACGCGCAACCAGCTGTTGTCCGCGTTCGAAGGCGCGTTCGGCAGCAATACGCGCAGCGCGGTGTCGCTGAAGTGCACGAAGACCAATGGCGTCAGCTATTTCACGGAAGCATGGATCGCGGTCAAGACGAATGCGACCACGCAGTTTCCGAGTGCGGCATCGCTCGTGACGGACGGGAATACGCAGGGGACGTGCCCGACGTCGGGCGTGTATATCGCGAAGTAACGCGCGAAGTTGCGCACGGCGTAATGCGCGAGGCGCCGGCCGGAAGCGTTCCGGCCGGCGTGGCGTGGATATCGTGCGCCTAAGCGAGCAGCCGCAGCGCGTCCGCGAGCGACAGCACCGTCGTGCGCGTCTCGAACGCCGTCGCGAACAGATGCTCGTGCACGACCTGATCCGGGTCGTAGCAGCAGTCCTTCACCGTATACAGCCGGAAATCCGCGTCGCTGGCGTGCGCAACCGACGACAGCACGACGCCGGTCGACGCAATCCCGACCAGGATCAGCGTATCGATACCCCGCGCGATGAGCCGCGCCTGCAGGTCGGTGCGGAAGAACACGCTCGCGCGATGCGCGATAGTCAGCGGCTCGCTGTCGAGCCGGCCGAGCTCCGGGCATGGGCCGTCGTCGACGAACAGGCCGAGTTGCTTGATCCCTTGCCCGTTCTTGTTGCGCGGACTGACTTCCGGATAGCCGGGGCTGAAGCGGAGATTCGCGAAGCAGACGTGGACACCGCCCGCCCGGGCTGCATCGCACAGCTTGCGCGTGTTGGCGAGCAGGGCGGGGGCGACAGACGGAAAGAGGCCGAGGATGTCGGTCTGGTAGTGCATCACGACCAGCGCGGTTTTTGCCGGCACGATCGACGGAATCGGCGTGTGCGTGTGGGTGTCCGCGCCAGCGTGGTAAGTCGTTGCGAGATCTGAAGCGTGTTCCGGTTGCATGACTGATGCTCTCCCATGAGTCACTTCGGTGTTTTCAGAAAATCGACCGCTCCGTATATGTCGCCAACCATTCTGGCGCGAGCGTGCTGGAACTCCGGCAATATAAACCGAGATTTCATCCTGGTGCCGACCGAGCGAGTGCGGTGCTGCCTCGGACGGCCGGTTGAATTCGCCACCCGTTCCGGACATTGGGTCGGCGGTACTGAAATGCCGGCAATCTGGCAAACTTCGCGAAACACCGACACTTGGAGAACGGTGGTGTCCATCAATGTACGCGGCACGGAAGGCTACGCGGAGCATGCACATTCGCTCATCGAGCAATGGCAAGACATCTCGTTTGAGGAACACCATGGGCCCATCCTGCATCTCGTTGCCACGCGCCCGTCTTGCATTCTCGATGTTGGAGCCGGTATCGGAACCGATGCGGCTGCATTCGCGGCGATGGGGCATTCGGTCGTAGCCGTCGAACCGGTGGACGCGCTGCGCGTTGCGGGAATCAGGCAGCATTCGTCTCCGCGGATCGAATGGCTGGACGATAGCCTGCCGGATCTCGCGATCTTGCGTACGAGGCGAAAGGAATTTGACTTCGTGATGCTGTCGGCCGTCTGGATGCACCTTGACGAAGACGAGCGTCGTCGGGCGATACCGAACGTCAGCGCTCTCCTGTGCGACGGCGCGGTGCTGGTCGTGTCCTTGCGTTACGGACCGGTTCCGGAAGGACGACGGATGTTCGACGTTTCAGCGGAAGAAACCATCCAGCTCGCACGTGCTCATGGCTTGCGCAATGTGCTGAATGTCCAGACCGAATCCGTGCAGCGTGGAAATCGGCGTGCGGGTGTGACGTGGAGCCGATTGGCTTTCGTCAAAGGCGGCGCGCGGGGTTAGATTCGGTCGAAGCTCGGGACAGTGAAGCTTCGGGTGAGCGCGTGTATGGATCGATCAGCGCGGATTCTCGAAGAGAGCGGGATCCGTAAGGCGGGGGGCTCTACCGTCTACGTCCCGTCCACATCAGGCAGTAGTCGGCCAACTGCAGACGTTCGAGTCGCGAATCGATCGGACATTCGAATGTCCGATTCGTATAGCTAAGCGATGGTCCGACCACGATAAACGCTTCTTCGTCCCTAACGGGATTCCCATAGGATCTGAATGTGCATCGAATTCTTTGCACCACGAGCTCCGCATACTTTTAACACCGACATCCTCGGCTGATACAGGCGTGTAGATCAAACTGAAAAGCGTCACGCCGCGTTGCGCATGAACCAGGTCGATCAATGAGAATGCAATACTAACGGCGAAAATATCGGGACCGTAAGGGCCATCCTATCGTGCTTCTGATCGATCAGCCGACCAGTCGCCTGACGGCTTCCCGATACTCTTCGACGATCCGCTCGACCACCTCGGCCGCACCCGGAAGGTCGCGAATCAATCCAGCCGATTGGCCGATTTCGACCTTGCCGCGTTCGATATCGCCGTCGAGGGCAGCCTGACGGAGTGTGCTGCTAGCGAAAAGTGCATCGTATGCCGAATCATCGGGCTCATGCTTATCTGCATGCAATACGTCCTTCGCGAAGGCGTTCTTCGTCATCCGCACCGGCAGTTTTCGGACACCGACGAGCACTGTGCCGTCTATGTCAGTGTCGAGCACGGCTTGCTTGTAGTTCTCGTGCACGCCCGATTCGTGCGTCGCGATAAATCGCGTTCCTAGTTGCACGGCGTCTGCACCCAGCGCGAGCAAGGCCGCCACGCCGAAGCCGTCCGCGACACCACCGCCCGCGACGATCGGCAGCGAAAACTCCTGCACGGCCCGTCGAACTGCGATCAGTGTGCTGACGCCGTTTGCGGGTGGGTGGCCGCCGGCTTCGGCGCCCACGACGACGAGCGCATCGACACCCGCTGCTGCCGCCTTGCGCGCATGCTCGAGCGTGGAAACGACGTGAATCCAGCGTGTACCGATGCGTCGAAAGCGCTCGAGATGCGCCTTCGGGCCGCCTTGCGAAGCGAACACAACCGGTACGCGTTCTTCCTCGATCACATCGAGAAACAGTTCCGCTTGTGGTCGGTAGAGTGGAATATTTACGCCGAACGCGCGACCGTTGGTCGCCGCCTTGAGTTCGCGCACAGCCTCGCGGAAGGCGTCGAGATACATTGGACCTGCCGCTATCACGCCAAGGCCACCCGCGTTGCTGACTGCGGCGGGTAGTGCGGCGTTCGACGACGCCCAACTCATGCCCGCCTGGATTATCGGATAGCGGATGTTCAGCATCCGGGTGAGTCGGGTGGCGATCATTGTGATTTCCTTTGGTTGAATGCGATCAAGCCTGGACGAGTGCACGAGAAAATCATTGCACAGCTCCGTTCGTCAGAAGCGGTACCGGCGTGTGGTCAGGCGAGTCCAAATTCGCGAATAGCGTAGTCGCGCAATTTGTTCTTCTGGACCTTGGAGCTCCCAGTCATGCCAATGTCGTCAAACGATGTCACCAGTTGCAAATAGCGCGGCACCTTGAAGTTCGCGCAGCGGCTCTTGCACCATGCGATGAGATCTTCGCTTGTCGCATGGGTGCCTGGGCGCAGCACGACGAAGGCGGCCGCTACTTCACCCAGACGTGCGTCGGGTACGCCGACGACTTGTGCAAGTTGCACCGAGGGGTGCGAGAACAATGTTTCTTCGACTTCTGCCGGAGCGACGTTCTCACCTCCGACGCGGAACACGTCCTTCAGGCGCCCGAGCATGCGCATGCGACCGTCGGCTTCAATGACACCGAGATCGCCCGTGCGCAGCCAGCCGTCTTCGCTGAACGCTTTCGCGGTTTCTTCGGGTTTGTTGTAGTAACCCTTCATCACGCTCCAGCCTCGCACCTGAATTTCGCCGGGCGCATTGACGGGTTGTACTTCGCCCGTTTCCGTCGATACCGTTCGAATATCGATTCCCGGATGAGGGGATGCCCAGCCCGCGACGCGAATCTCGAGCGGATCACGCCAATCATTGAGCACCACGTTCGGCGAGGCCTCCGATTGGCCGTACGCGCCAACCATGTATTTCACTCCCATCACATCGTGGATTTTTTGCATGATCTCCGGACCAGCTGCCGCCCAGCCGCCGCGCAGATGAACGCGTTCACGTTTGAATTCAGGGTGCCCCATCATCATCAAAAAGATGGTGTCGTTGCCGCTTGTCAGCGTGCAGCGCTCTACATCGAGAATCGTGAGCACATTCGATACATCGAACGACGGCACGGACAGCAGGCAAGCGCCTGTGACCAGCGCGACGAGCAGCGACATGGTAGTACCCGCGACATGGAAGAACGGCCGCACGCTGAAATAGCGGTCGTCGCTGCGCACGCCGATTCGCATCGCTGACGCTGCTGCGTTCATCAGCATATTTCGATGGCGCAGTAGCACCCCTTTCGGAAACGATGTCGTGCCTGACGTGTACTGGATCAGCAAAATGTCGTCTGGGCTTACGCGTTGCGCACGATCAGCGACTTGGGCGCGCAACTCGTCTGTGTCATGCAAGGTCTCGAAGCGCTCGACGCCTGCGGGAATTGGGCGATCTGTGTCGCCAACCAGAATGGCGCGACGCAGGATCGGCAGTATGTCGCCGGGGAGCTTCGCATCGAACGCGGGTTCGACCTCGCGCAGCAATTGCGTGTAGTCGATATTCAAAAACCTGTCAACGTAGAAGAGGAAGCGTATGTCGCCTTGCTTAAGGCAATAGTTCAACTCGTCGAGCTTGAAGCGCGTATTGACCGGCACCGTCACTGCGCCGATGGACGCTGCAGCATAAAACATCACGACCCAGTCGACCGAGTTGCCCATCAGAATGCCGACATGTTCGCCGTGTTGCACACCCGTCGCGACCATGCGCGCGGCGGCGCTTTGCACGCGTTCGTGGAGCGTGCTGTAGTCGATGCGCACATCGTCGATGACGAGCGCTTCCGCGTCTGGGGTGTCATTCGCGCGTTGCGCAAGGATTGCGGGGAGCGTGACCGGACCAGTAAGACCGAACTGCTGCGCGTACTCGAGGTAGTCCACATTGACGTCATGCATGGCCATTTTCCCTAGATTGAATACTGGTGTTGCTACCTTGGCCGAACGTCGAAATGGATTGCTTCCAGTCCGACGTTTGCAGGAGCGTGTCGATCGCGAGCATTTCGATTGCGAGCGCACCCGCCGGATCAGTCTCGACACCACGATCGATGCAATCGCGTGTCAGGCGCATCGCGAGCGGCGGAGCGGAAGCAATCTCGCTCGCCATCTGACGGACCGCGTTCAACGCGTCGTTGGCATCAACGATGCGGGACACGAGCCCAACCTGTTGCGCTTCCTTTGCGGACAGCGTGCGTCCTGTGTAGGCCATGTCCTTGGCGAGCCGCTTACCGACGATACGCGGCAATCGCTGCGTCGCGCCAACGGTGCCCCACAGCGCTTCCGGCGTCCGGAAGTTTGCATTGTCAGTCGCGACAATGAAGTCGCACGCCATCGCAATCTCGCCGCCCGAACCAACCGCAGCACCTTCAACGAGCGCGATACACGGCTTGCCGATCTTTTCCAGTGCGTCATAGGCGGCAAATGCCTTCAGCCGTCGCGCGCGGACATCGTCGACGGACATGCCTTTGCGCTCCTTCAAATCCGCGCCCGCGCAAAATACCGGACCATTCGCTCGCACGATGATGCAGTGAATCGAATTGTCATCGCGCAAAACGATGGCCGCGGTGCGCAGGGCATCACACATTGCTGCGTTGAGCGCATTGCGCTGCTCGGGCCGATTCAGGACGATTTCGGCGACATGTTCGTGCCGCTCGACTATTAGCGTTTCAATATCTGTCATCGGTGTCTCTTCCAATATGTCTTCCGACGTCTTGATGGGCATCAGATCGCGCCGTCGCGACGCAACGCGGCGATATGTTGACTGTCGTAGCCGAGCCGCTCGCTCAGCACCTGCTCTGTATGTTCACCGAGCAACGGAGGGCGCACGATCTGAGGATCGACGAACCCGTCGAATTTGAATGGCAGCGGCAGTGCGCCGAAATTGCCGACCGTGGGATGCTCGAATGAGCCAACCATGCCGCGCGCCTGCACATGCGGATCGGCAAATACCTCTGCGACATCGTTGATCGGGCCGGCTGGCACTCCCACAGCGTCGCACGCTGCACACAACGCCGCGCGCGTCCACCCGGAAATTGCGCCTGCAAGCGCGCTCATCACGCGTTCGCGATGCTCGACGCGTCCCGCATTCGTCGCGAGGGCGAGATCGGCGGCAAGTGATTCAAGCTTGAGCAGCTTGCACAATGGCAACCAGTGTTGATCACTGCATGTGATGTGCACGAATGCGCCATCGCTGCATGCGAAGGTTGCTGAAGGTACGCGCCCAGGATGTTCGGTACCCAGGCGCGGCGGCACTTCACCGAGCGCGAAATACCGGCCCGCGGCAAGCGTGAGCAAACTCACCTGGCCGTCGAGCATCGAAAAGTCGATGTAGCAGCCCTTGCCGGTCAGCGAACGGCCATTGAGTGCTGACAGCAAACCGATGGCGATCCACATGCCCGACGTCAGATCTGCGATTGGCAGCCCCGGTTTGACCGGGCCGCCGCCGCGTTCGCCGGTCAGACTCATCAGGCCGCCCATAGCCTGAAACACGGTGTCGTAGCCTTTTCGTGCCGCATATGGACCGGTTTGTCCGAAGCCCGTGCACGAGACGTAAATGAGCTGCTCGTTTTCCGTGCGCAGCGCTTCGTGGTCGAGCCCGTAGCGCTTGAGCGTGCCGACCGGAAAGTTTTCGACGAGGATATCCGCACCCGCTGCGAGTTCGCGGACGATCCGCCGACCCGCATCAGTTTTCAAATTGGCCGTCACCGATTGCTTGCCGCGATTGCACGCGAAGAAGTATGCGGACTCGTCTCCCACGGGTGGTTCGAAAGTGCGCGTCTCGTCACCCGTGCCGGGTTGCTCGATCTTGATGACGTTCGCACCCAGTTCGGCAAGAATCATGTCGGCGAAGGGGCAAGCAAGAACCCGCGCCAGTTCAATGATCGTGACATTGGCAAGTGGCTTCATGGTGGATACCGGAGAGGCGTTCATTTTTCGTTCGTCCGCTCCTGACGAAAGCTGCGCATCATCATGTTGGTATCGAGCGATACATCAAGCGCCTGTTGCAACGGAAGGTCTGCGACGCGATGGAACAACCGCTTGGTCGCGGCCATTGCCGATCCATCGAAGGTCGCAAGCCGTTCCGCGATGGCAACGGCGGTTTCCACTACCGATTCGTCTGATACCACGCGATTCGCCAGTCCAAGGGACAAAGCACGCGGTGCTTCTACCGCTTCGCCAAGCGACACGAGCTCGAACGCCGTTTTGCGCCCGACTTGTCGCACAAGATTTGCCATGACGATCGCCGCGACGATTCCGTGCTTCAGTTCGGGGTAGCCCAGTTTAAGGCTCTCGCCCGCCACCAGCATGTCGCAGGCAAGCGCCAGCCCTGCGCCTCCACCCATCGCATAGCCATGCGCCGCGGCTATCACCGGTTTTTCGATCTGCGAGAACCTGCGATGCAGGTTGGTCGTGAGATGTGCACGATCGAGCGCCGCCTGCGCCGCCTGCGCCGCGTCGCCGCTATTGACGAAGCCGCCGAACTCGTTGATGTCGGCGCCAGCGCAAAACGCCTTTCCCGCACCCGTGAGCACAATGGCCTTGACGCCGGGGTTGCGATCGGCGGCGTGCAGCGCGTCGACCAGTCCTTGCGTAAGAGCATTGTTGAGCGCGTTACGTTTGTCGGGGCGATTCATCGTGAGCACGCGCACTGAAGCACGGTCTTCGATGATGAGGGTGTCAGTTGAAGTCATGGGCGGTCGATCCAGAGCGCGATGAAGGGTGCCGCCTTTGAGCGGCGCATAAGCAAAGATTAAAACCGATGTGTGATGAAGTCAACTAAATGTATTTGATAAGCGCACGTAATTATTGTGAGTCATCTCGGTGTTAACCCGGTATTCGAATACTTGGAAGGCAATTCTTCAGTATGAAAAAATCGGCTTTGTGCCTTGTTTTATAACGATTTTTTGGTAAGTCTAGCAGGTGGGATGTGATGCGGTCCATGATCCGAATTGGTTGACAATGAATCACATCGATGATTTGATGTGCTCGACAGTCAACCATTTTGGAACCCCGCAAGCCATGTCGAACCTGACCCTTTGCGAATGCTTCGCGCGCGACGGATTGCAGCACGAGACCGATTTCATCCCGACCGAAAAGAAGGTCGCGCTCATCGACCGTTTTGCGCGCGCCGGCTTCCCGCGGGTCGAGGCCACGTCGTACTCGAATCCGTCGGTCGTACCGCAATTTGCTGACGCAACCGATGTACTGAGAACGCTACCGCGCGTCGACGGCATCTTCTACAAGGCCACCTGTGCAAACGTGCGTGCGGTCGAGCGCGCGCTTGCCGATCTCGAGGCGGGTATCGGCGCGAATGAGATCAGCCTCCTCGTATCCGCAAGCGAAGCGCATTCCACGCGTAACCTGAAATCATCACGCGCGGAACAATGGGCACGCATCGAAGCAATGGCCAAAGCGGCAGCAGGCCGGTTTCGCCTGATTGGCACGATTTCGGTCGCGTTCGGTTGTCCGTTTGAGGGCGCAATCGACGAGGCCGGCGTGCTCGCAGATGTCGAACGCTTTGGCGCGCTCGGTGTGCACCATGTGACGCTTGGCGACACCATCGGTGTGGCGACGCAAGCGTCCACACAGCGTCTCTTTCGCGCGATGCTGCGTGCGTTTCCCGAGGTCAATGCCATCGCGCATTTTCACGACACGCGCGGCACGGGGATCGTTAACTATCTGGCCGCGCTCGATGCGGGCGTGCGTCATTTCGATGTCGCGTTCGGCGGCGTCGGCGGGCATCCCGCGAAGGTGAAATACGGCGGCGGCGTGACCGGCAATGTATGCACCGAAGATTTCATCAATGTGCTTGAAACGATGGGCGTCGATACAGGAATCGACCTCGCCGCAATGATGGACGCATCGATTGCGTGCGAGGAAACACTCGGACGAACGCTTGCGAGCCGCGTAGCGCGGACTGGACTCAATCCGATGCTCACGAAACAAGCTGTCGCAGCGAGCGCCACATGAGCACGCTCGTCATCGAGTCAGCGTTTTGCATCGAGCAAGGTTTCGAGCTGATCGATCACGGTGATGGATGGGCGACGCTCGCGTGCAACGTCCAGCCGCGGCACTCGAACCGGCACGGCAACGCGCACGGTGGCCTGCTCGCGACGTTGCTCGATACATCGATGGGTCTCGCTACGCGCAGCGAAGGCCGCGTGGACAACCTCGGCACGTCGAGCCTCACCGTGAACTATCTGAAGCCCGCGCGCGGACGCATCGCAGTGCACGCGCAAGTGCGCCGATGCGGCCGCACGCTCGCGTTCTGCGAAGCGGAAGCGCGCAACGCCGATGGCGACGTTGTGGCGACGGCAAGCGCAGTCTTCGCGGTTTCCCTAACCGCCCAATAGACAGGAGAAGTAGTCCATGTACGAAGATGTCCAGCTCTTTATCGACGGTGAATGGAAAGCGGGCGCACGAGCGCGCACGATCGATGTCGTAAATCCCGCAACGGAAGAAGTGATCGGCACGGTGGCGCACGCTGAAGTCGCCGATCTCGAGGCAGCCGTCGCGGCCGCGCAAGCGGGCTTCGATATTTGGAAGCGCACGAACGCGTATGACCGCGCGAACATCATGCGCCGGGCGGCGAACCTGCTGCGCGAACGCTCGGAAAACATCGCACGCTTGATGACGATCGAACAAGGAAAGCCGCTCGCGGAAGCGAAGGGCGAGGTAATGTCCGCTGCCGATCTGATCGACTGGTTCGCTGACGAAGGGCGACGTGCATATGGTCGCATGGTGCCGTCGCGCATTCCGGGTTCATATCAACTGGTGATAAAGGAACCGGTCGGCCCGGTTGCCGCATTCTCGCCCTGGAACTTTCCGATCAATCAGGTCGTACGCAAACTGTCGGCTGCACTGGCAGCGGGCTGCTCGATCATCGTGAAGGCGCCGGAGGAAACGCCGGCCGCGCCTGCTGCACTTATACGCGCATTCGCCGATGCGGGCGTACCCCGCGGCGTTATCAATCTCGTCTATGGCGTGCCGGCCGATATCTCTGAATACCTCGTGCCGCATCCGGCAATCCGCAAGATTTCGTTCACGGGCTCAACCCCGGTAGGCAAGCATCTCGCGGAACTGGCGGGCCGTCACATGAAGAGGGCGACGATGGAACTTGGCGGCCACGGCCCAGTGCTTGTCTGCGAAGACGCCGACATCGACACTGCTGCCGTGCAACTAGGCACCTTCAAGCTGCGAAATGCGGGCCAGGTTTGCACATCGCCGACGCGATTTCTGGTAGCACGCAGTGTCTTCGAGTCATTCGTCGAAAAGCTCGTGGCGGCGATGTCAAAAGTGCGCGTCGGCGATGGCCTCGCCGACGGCGTCACGATGGGCCCGCTGTCGAACGCACGCCGGCTACGTGCGGTGCAAACCCTGGTGGATGACGCGCAATCGTGCGGTGGCACGGTGCGCATGGGCGGGAAGCGAATTGGCGAGCGCGGCTATTTCTTCGAGCCGACCGTCATCAGCGAAGTGCCGCATAACGCGCGCATCATGACCGAGGAGCCGTTTGGACCAGTCGCCGTCGTTAACGCCTTCGATTCGCTCGACGAGATGATCGACGAAGCCAACCGCCTTCCCTACGGCCTGTGCGCGTTCGCGTATACGCGCTCAGCGAAACAGGCCCATCGTATCGCCGCAGAGGTCGAAACGGGCATGCTTACGATCAATCAGATCGCCATTGCGTTCCCCGAGGTGCCGTTCGGCGGCGTCAAGGACAGTGGCTACGGTAGCGAGGGCGGAGCGGAAGCCATCGATGCTTACCTCAATCTGAAGCATGTGTCGCAACTCGACATCTGATTGCACCCCCGCGCGCTCTGGCTCATTGCCAGAGCGCAGCACGCAAAACAAAAAGTCGGAGACGCAAGCATGCACCTCGAGCAGCAGGTCATGAAAGCGGGGGATGCATCGCCTGATGCCTATTCTGATCGTGTGCTTCCTGATTTCGTATATCGAGCGCCGCAAACTCGCGCTCGCGGTCGTCAGGAGCCTGTCACCGCCCGACTACGCCTTCGCGGCTGGCATCTTATTCCTGGACTGGGCGATCCTCGTGCGCCTACATGAGCTTGCTTGCACTACCGTGCGCGGCCCCGATCGCGGTCCGGTCTTTTTCAGCAAATGCCTTCAAATACTTGTTGTTAAAATCAATCAAATTAAATAGGGGCTCGATGCAAGCGGCCTTGGTAAGTCCGTAATTTGCGGCGGAAAGTACGGGTAAGGCCTAGTAAAAAAGTCTATTTGGCTGTTTGACATGCGTGACATTGTCACTTATTCTGATTCTAAGGACGATGCCTGCGCGATGTTTCGCCAAACGCGGTGGCAACGTAAACCCTCTTGAAACAAGGCAGAAAATCATGGATCAAACATCGTTGCGCGAGCGCGATATCGCCTATCAAATCCACCCGCACACCAATTTTGGAGCGCACGAAAGCGCGGGTCCGGTGGTGATCTCGCGGGGGCGGGGCGTGTTCGTCACCGACAGCACCGGCAAGGAATATCTCGAAGGTATGTCAGGTCTGTGGTGTACGAATCTGGGTTTCAGCGAGCCACGCTTGGCCGAAGCCGCCGCGCGTCAGTTCGCACGCTTGCCTTACTACCAGAACTTCGCCAACAAGGCGACCGAGCCTGCCATCGAGCTCGCCGAAAATCTTATCCGTCATGCTCCCGCGCCGATGTCGAAAGTGCTGTTCCAGAGCTCCGGTTCGGAAGCGAACGACACCGCGATGAAGCTCGTGTGGTACTACCATCACGGCGTCGACAAGCCCGAGAAGCGCAAGATCATTAGCCGGCAGCGTTCATATCACGGTACGTCTGTGGCAACTGGCAGCTTGACCGGCCTGCCGCACATTCATCGCGACTTCAACCTGCCGATCCAGGGCGTTGTCCATGTGAGCTGTCCGCACTTCTATCGCACGACAGTGCCGGGCGAAAGCGAAGCGCAATTCACCGCGCGGCTGATCGCGGAACTCGAAGAGACGATTCTGCGCGAAGGGCCTGAGACGGTCGGCGCTTTCATCGCCGAACCGGTGATGGGCACTGGCGGCGTAGTGGTAGCACCGCAGGGATATTTCGAGGGCGTGCAGGCGCTGCTGCGCAAGTACGAAATTCTCTTCATCGTCGACGAAGTCATCTGCGGCATGGGCCGTACCGGACACTGGTGGGGATCTGAGGAATACGGTCTGCAGCCCGACATGATGGTGAGTGCCAAGGGATTGTCGTCGGCGTATCTGCCGATCTCCGCGCTGATGATCAACGAAAAGGTCTATGGCGTGCTCAAGGAGCAGACAGCGAAGATCGGGCTTTTCGGGCACGGCTATACGTACGGCGGGCATCCGGTGTGTGCCGCGGTTTCCAACGAGGTGTTCAACATCTATCGCGAGCGTGATGTCATTGGTCACGCCAAGCGCGTGGGCGAGTATTTCCAGCGCAAGTTACATGAGCGCGCAGAGCATCCGCTGGTCGGCGAAGCACGCGGCCTCGGCCTGATGGGCGCCCTCGAAGTCGTCGCCGACAAGAAGACGCGTGAGCCATTTCCCGCTAATCGCAAGATGGCTGCGAGCGTCGCGCAGTTTGCAGTGGAGGCGCAACTTAACGTGCGTCCGCTCGGCGATGCCGTATGCATCGCTCCACCGGTCATCATTACCGAGGCTGAGATCGACATGCTGTTCGAGCGGCTCGACGTTGCGCTCGCGAAGGCGCTGAAGACGGCCTGAGTGCAAGTGGATGCGCCGTGCGCGGCGCGAGAAGAGCATCAGTCATCAAGCGGATTACAGGAGAAGTCATGAGCAAGTTCAGCATCGCGCCGCGCGCAAGTCTCGCTGCAGCAGCGCTCGCACTCTGCGGATTCCATGTGGCACAGGCGGGCGCGGAAACCGTCACCTTCGCCGGGTACGGTGGCGACTATCAGAAGAACATCGTCAAGGCACTGATCAAGCCAGCCGCCGACAAGGAGAACTTTGATCTTCGCACCGAAAGTCACGACGGGCTTGCGACGGTCCGCGTGCAGGTCGCGTCGGGCAGCCCCGCGTGGGACATCGTGCAACTGGGTGCGGAGGAGTGCGCAACCGGCAGCACACAGAATCTCTTCGAGAAGCTCGACTACAAGCTGATCAGCACCAGCGGCATTCCCGCCGAAGCGCGTGCCGAGGACTGGATCGCAAGCAACTACTACTCGGTAGTCCTTGCGTATCGCACGGATAAGTACAAGGACAATCCGCCAAGGACCTGGGCCGATTTCTGGAACGTAAAGAAGTTTCCCGGCAAGCGTTCGCTAGCGCTCCAGCCGCAGGAGACGATGGAAGTCGCTCTGCTCGCCGACGGCGTGAGCCCGGATAAGCTCTATCCGCTCGATCAGAAGCGTGCGCTCAAGTCGCTCGAACGTATCAAGCCGAGCGTGAGCGCATGGTGGACGACGGGCGCGCAATCGGCGCAACTGCTGCGCGACGGCGAAGTGGACATGGAAGCCATCTGGGGAAGCCGCATCGCGCCGGTGCTCCAGTCGGGCGCGCCGGTCAACTTTACGTTCAATCAGGGTCTGCTCGCCTATGCGTGTCTCGCGATCCCGAAGGGCGCGAAACACGCGCAGGCGGCGCGCAAGCTGATCGCGAATGTGGTGTCGCCTCAAATCCAGGCCAATATTCCCGAGGTGATGCCGTTCTACGGACCGGTGAACAGCAAGGCCTTTGATGTGCGCAAATTTTCGCCCGACGTGCTCGCCAAGGCTAATTCGTCGCCGCAGAACCGCACTCAGCAGGTGCTGATGAATGGCGCATGGTGGGGCATGGATCAGAATCTCCAGAAGGGCAACGAGAGTCTGCGTGCGCTCATCAATCAGTGAGCGCGGACCGGGGACCCGAGGGATCAAGGAGGAGAACAGAAATGGCATCACCGGTTTCAATCAGAAATGTCTGCAAGAACTACGAGAGTTTTACGGCTCTGCAGGACGTGTCACTCGATATCAATCCGGGCGAATTCGTAACTTTGCTCGGTCCGTCGGGCTCGGGCAAGACCACTCTGCTCATGGTGCTCGCTGGCTTCGTGCGAGCGACTTCGGGAAGCGTGAAAGTGAACGGCAGCGAGCTGCTGCTCGCGCCGCCGCATAAACGTGGCATTGGTATGGTGTTCCAGAACTACGCCCTCTTTCCGCATATGACGGTTTCGCAGAACGTCGCGTATCCGCTGCGTCTGCGCAAGGTGCCGCGCGAGGAGATTGCGGACAAAGTGCGTCATGCGCTTTCTGTTGTTCGCCTCGAAGATCTCGGGGAGCGCAACATCGCGCATCTGTCCGGCGGTCAGCGGCAGCGTGTGGCGCTTGCGCGGGCGATCGTGTTCGAGCCGTCGATCATGCTGATGGATGAGCCGCTCTCGGCCCTCGACAAGCAATTGCGCGAGCACATGCAGATCGAGATCCGTCGCCTGCATGATCGGCTTGGCATGACCACCATCTACGTGACGCACGATCAGACCGAGGCACTCACGATGTCTGATCGCATTGCAATCATCAACAAGGGTCGGCTCGCGCAGTTCGACACTCCCGAGACCATTTACGAACGGCCGGCGAGCAAGTTCGTGGCAGACTTCATCGGCGAGACGGCCTTCGTTCCACTCGAGGAAGCGCGTGGTGAATTCACCGCGTTCGGCAACCGCTTGCGCACGACGGGAGCAGTGCCCGATGGTGCCGGCAAGCCGTGGCTCGCGCTACGCCCGGATCGCGCGATCCTGCTCAAAGAACCCGTCGACACGCTCAACTGCCTGCCGGGCATCGTTCGCCAGCGCGTGTATCAGGGCGATTCAAATCTCTTCTATGTGACGCTTCCGCAAGGTCACGAAATCATGATTCGGCGTGGCACTGGCGGTGATTACGCACACGGCCCCATGCTCGTGGAGGGCGACCACATTACGGTCGGCGTGCGCGCCGAAGACAGCGTGGTGGTGCGAGATTAATGATGAGACACGTATCCGTTCAAATGCCCGAGGCAGCGATGCGATCGGTGCTGCCGCAGAATCAGTCCGCACTCGCGCGCGGTCTCGTGTTCGAGCAACTACGGCTTGGCGCGCTCATGGCGCCCGCGCTCGTGCTGGTCCTGGTTGTCCTGATCGCGCCCATCGCGTGGCTAGCCTGGCAGTCGATGTTCAATCTGAGCGGGGCGCTTTCATTCGAGAACTATGCGCGACTCGCGACGCCGGTATATCGGAACGCGTTCATCTCGACCTTCCAGATGTCCGCGCTCGTCACAGTGCTGGTATTGCTGCTAGGCTACCCGCTTGCATACATGCTGTCGCAACTTCCAGCGCGTGTGGCGTCCGCGTGCATGATATTCGTGGTACTGCCCTTCTGGACCTCGACGCTCGTACGCACGTATGCGTGGATGGTGCTTTTGCAACGCAACGGTCTAGTGAACACCTGGCTTGTCAATGCACATCTGATCGATCAGCCGTTGCAGCTCGTGAACAACTTCACCGGCACTGCCATCGGCATGACACATGTGATGCTGCCTTGTCTCGTGCTTCCGCTCTACAGCGCGATGAAGGCGATCGATCCGGTGTATATGCGCGCTGCAGCCAATTGCGGCGCAAATCCGATCCAGGCTTTCTGGCAGGCGTATTTCCCGATGACCTTGCCGGGGCTTTCCGCCGGGATCGTGCTCGTATTCGTGCTGGCTCTGGGTTTCTATGTGACGCCGGCGCTGCTCGGCGGCGGACGCATCAACATGCTGTCGATGCAGATTCAGACCGATGTCGCGATGTCGGGTAATCCCGGGGCAGCGAGCGCGCTGGGCGTAGTGCTCGTGATCCTGACGATGATTGTGCTCGCAGCACTCGGTCGGATCTTCGGGCTCGAGCGCATGTACGGAGGAAAGTGACATGTTCGGTTATGCAACGGATACTCAAATCACCCACGGTCAACGCGTTTGGCTGTACGTATTCTGTGCGCTGGTGATGCTGTTCTTGATCGTGCCGTGCGCGATCGTCGTTCCGATGTCGTTCTCAAATGCAAGCTATCTGGAATTTCCACCGCGCGTGTGGGGCTTGCGCTGGTATCACGCCTATTTCGTGTCGGCCGAGTGGCGCACAGCCACCGTCGTCTCCTTGCGCGTGGCGCTTTCCAGCACGGTGCTTGCGCTTATTCTCGGGACGGCGGCGGCGTACGCGTTGCGCGCCATTGAAAGCAAATGGACGCGTGTGCTGCGCACATTTCTGATGCTGCCGATGATGGTTCCACTCATCCTTGTCGCGATTGGCACATTTTTCGTGTACGCGCGCGCCGGTCTGAACAACACAATAGCGGGGCTCGTGATCGCGCATTGCATGCTTGCGCTGCCGTTCGTCATCATTTCCGTGAACAGCGGGCTGGAAACTTACGACGCGAATCAGGAACTGGTAGCACGTAGTCTCGGCGCATCACGGCTCAAGGCGTTCTGCACAGTGACATTGCCGCAGATCAAGCTGTCGATTTACGCGGGCGCTTTCTTCGCGTTCATGACATCGTTCGACGAAGTCGTGGTCGCGCTGTTCGTCTCCGGTGGCGACAATGCGACGCTCACGCGCCTCATGTTCGAAGACATCCGTGATCAGCTCGATCCCACCATCACTGCGATTTCGACCTTGCTGATCTCGATATCGGTAATCTCGCTGCTCGCCTTGCAGTGGGTGGGTACGCGGCGACGCGCGAGCCGCGCGTGACAGCATGAACAACCTGTCCTTGTGGTAAATACGTGACGTTGTCATGTAAAATTCAACACCAAGGCGAATGGACGGATTGGAGGTAAAACATGGGAACGACGACACGAAATGTAAAGGACCCAGCGGATAACCGCGCCGCTGCCGGCGGGCGAGATAGCCGCGCCTATGGCGATTTGCGCGACCTTGTCTCGTTTCAGTTGCGGCAGCTCACCAACATCTACACCAAGGGCTCGTCGAGCGCGTATGAGCGCAGCTTCAACCTGACGATGAACGAGTGGCGCTGCATTGCGCTTTTGCACGGCAAACGCGGTATGTCAATGAACCGCCTGGCTGAGCACGCACAGTTCGATCGCGGTCTTGCCAGTCGGACCGTTCGGGGACTCGAGGAGCGTGGTTTGCTCGCGCGCGAAGCGGACGCTACTGACGGCCGCGGCGTCATCATCACGTTGACGGCGAAAGGCAAGGAACTCGTCTTGCAGGTGTTTCCGGTTGCGGAGGAGCGCAATACGCGGCTCTTGTCCTGCCTGACGCGGGCCGAGCGAGAATTGTTGCCCGGCATTCTCGAGAAGCTCACACATCAGGCTCGCGCAATGCTCGATCAGGAGCGGGAAGAAGCTGAAGCACACAGCGAGGCCAGGTCCAATTCGCGCGATTCGCCGGATGCTGAAGAAGCCGATCGCTTGCCGGTTTAACGTCCCGTAGCAGCGGGCGGGGCGCTTTTCGTACCTCACGCGCCACGCGCAAAACACGTAACGCGTCAACCAGTGCGCCTCGCAATGAGGCGCGTGGTTTGGCTCGTCCTTTAATAAAATCAGTATTGCGAAATAATAAAGAAGTATCGACCTTGGAGATATCGATGAATAAGTGGATGCTCGCGGCAGGCTTGTCTGTCATGGCGACTGGCGTCGCACATGCTCAGAGCAGCGTTACGCTGTTTGGTCTTATCGATGAAGGATTTAACTACACTAACAACGTTGGTGGGCATCCGCTGTACGCAGCGTCGAGCGGCGATGTGCAAGGCAGCCGCTGGGGAATGCGTGGTTCGGAAGATTTGGGCGGCGGTTTGGCGGCGATATTCAAGCTTGAGTCTGGATTCAACGTCAACAACGGACGCCTGGGTCAGCAGGGGCGGGCGTTTGGTCGTCAGGCATACGTGGGCGTATCGAGCAAGGACTACGGATCGCTGACACTCGGACGTCAATATGATTCGGTGACGGATTATCTGACCTCGCTCACGGCCAACGGAAGCTGGGGTGGCGGCATGCTCTCGCATCCCTACGACAACGATAACACCGACGACACCTTCCGCCTGAGCAACGCGGTGAAGTACGCGAGCGTCGACTACAACGGTTTTTCGTTCGGCGGCATGTACGCATTCAGCAATGACACGAGCTTTGGACTTAATCGCGCCGTGAGTGCGGGTGTGCAATACAGCAATGGATCGTTGACGATTGCGGCCGCCTTCCTCGACATCCTACATCCCAATGCGAACGGCTCGGGCGCTGTATCGATCGGGCCAAACGGCAGCGGCGATGGTAGTTGGACAGCGGACCGCCAGCGAATCTGGGGAGCGGGGATCAACTATGTGGCGGGGTCCGCAACATTCGGTTTCGCCTATACGCGCACCAATTTGTCGCGTCCGACCGACACACAGTACGCAACGCTCGCGCCCGCTACCGCGCTCGGTTCAGCGTCGATGCTCAAGTTCAACAACTACGAGTTGAATGTCAAGTATCAGATCACCCCGGCGTTCTTCGTTGGCGGTATGTACACCTACACGGAAATGACATACAGCGGCTCGACGGGGGGTACCGCCAAGCCGAAATATCATCAGTTTGGGCTGATGGCCGACTATAACCTCTCGAAGCGTACGGATCTGTATGTACAGGCCGCGTATGTGCAGGTCGCGGATGCCGACGCGGTGGCGGGTTCGGGGCTGGAGGTGGCGTCGAATCCTGACACGGCTGGGCCGTCCTCGACGAACCGTCAGGTGATGGCGCGCGTTGCGATCCGGCACAAGTTTTGAGTGACATTTTTGTTTGCGGGCTTCGGCGGATTGAATTGCGGCAAGGCCCGTTTGCCTGGGAGCTGACTTGTCGATTGCAATGGCTTGATCCTCTGTTGAGGGGCAAGATCGACCCGGTTGCCTCTCTGCCCCAGATTCGGACCTACTGATCTTCATTGCTGACGTAAAACCCAGCCCACCCCAATGTTGGCAACGGCCGACGACCCGTCGGCCACCAATCAAAATCCGATGACCGTTGTGCCCCGGGACGCGCCGTGCAATGCGCCATGCAGCGAAGGGCCAGGAAGGGGCGTTTTGAGCAGATAACGGACCACCGGGGAGGTATCCGACGGCGTTCGGTTCGGCCATTACGAGCCATTCACGACCGGCGCCCGCATTGGTGCTCAAGCGCCGGAGTGACGCTTGCGGCGATACGCGCAGAAACTTGTTCTGCGATTTGCCGCGTCCGGTTGTTTTCTTCGCTGTGATTGCAGTGCAGAAAAATGCGAGTCTTGTTGCCGCGAGCGGCCCCGATGAGTGGCGCACTGGAAGGCGTGCCCCCCGCTCACGATGCCTTTACTCCGGTCAACCGGTGGTGCGAGGCGGTGTGTTGCGCCGTCCGGATTCGCGGCACCTGCCCGGGTGCGGCCCGTGCGATGATCTGCCATGACCGACATGAGAGATGGAATGACGACTACCTTCGACGAGGCGACAACGACGGCGATCGCCGCGTTTGCCCAATTGGATTTCTACACGGCTGTGCAAGCGATGCGCGCCGAGGCCGATTACGACCGCGAACTAGACCAGTGGATCTCGCGCTATATCGACGAGCACGGCGGTGGCGCGGACGATGCAGCATACGACGCCCTGCACGCGCAAGCCCAGGCAACCCCGGAATACGCGCAGTTCGTCGATGCGGCTCGCCGGGAAATCCTGGAATACTTCGGCGTGACCGACGATCAACTGGACTGGATGGTCGTGCTGCGCAATGACGACAGCGATGAGCTTTGGGCGGAAGTCAACCGGCAGCGGAGCGCGCTGGGAACCGGTGAAGTGCGCGGCGATCTCTGATCATTGCTTGCCGTTGGGGTCTCAGGTAGGTCGGGCTGGGTGCGGGGCTCGTGTTCCCATCACGGTTCGAACGCTTCGATGATGGCTTGTCCATGTATCGCGATGCGTCCATCAAGTACCGACCAGGTCCCGATCCACTCCCTGTAGCTCGCGGAATGAAACGTCACCGCGTCACCCGCAACTGCTTCTGCAAAGCTGGCAATTTCGTCCCGATGCCGGGCGAGGTGGTCCGGGGCGATGGCATGGCCGGCTCGCGCCGCCGGTTCGGCGAAAAGATAAAACAATGCGGGTGCCCGGTTGCGTCGGCCGCCTTCGGTCACCAAACCGAACGCGTGCTTGACCAGTTGCGCGGCATCGAGGTGAACATACCTCACGTCGCCGGAGCGCAATCGGTCGCGCATCCTTTCGTACCCCTTCATATTGGCGCCCCACACCGGGCGGTCATAGGCGGCTGACAGGCTGACCGTTTTCACGTCCCGGAAAGGCTCAAAACGCTTGCTCTCGATTCCGATGAGGCACTTGGGCGTCTGCACGATGGCGTCGAGCCAGGGATGCCGCCCTCCGGCCCATGGAAATCGCGCGCAGAATTCGACGTCTACCAGCTCCGGAACGCCTGCGTCCTCGAGGCCTTTCAGTGGCGGCAGTTGGCAAGGGCGCTCGATGAACCAGCCAAAGCAATTGACCGCGAGTGCCGCCGAGCTTTCAGGGCTCGAAAACTTGCCGGATTCAATCTCTTTGCCTCCGGCTTTCGCGAGGCGATCAAGCACATGATCGACGGGAATTCCGGATAGAAATGGTTGGCCGCTCACATATCCCCCGTATCGGATCAACGGACAGGCCGAACAGCGGAGCCGGCAAGGCGCTCGCGAGTCGGTTCAGCCAAATATACTGCTCGACGCCCCACACTCGGTCATTGAGTGGGACGAGCAGGCACCTGCTCAATTTTTGTCCTCACGGTCCCACGGGGGCACCCCGTCGAACGCATCGACCAGGAAATCGATCATGACGCGCACCCGGGCGCTCAAATGTCGGCGGCTCGGGTAGACAGCGAGCACGTCGATATCAGGTAGACGATACGCAGGCAACACCTGAACGAGTTTGCCGGTACGGAGATCGTTGCTGATCAGGAACGTGGGTTGCCAAATCACCCCCTGCCCGGCGAGTGCCGCGGCGCGTGCCGTATCGCCGTTATTGGTATGCATGTGACAGTCGACCCTCACCGGGTGGGCTTTGCCGCCACCGTCGATCAGTTCCCACTCATCACCGGTGGCCGCATAGTTGTACCCGATGCAGCGATGCTCGATCAGATCCATCGGCACGCTCGGATATCCGAAGCGAGTCAGGTAGGCGGGCGACGCACACAGAATGTTTTGCGATGTCGCCAGTTTGCGGGCTGCATGGTTGGTCGAGCCGGCGCGCGAGATGCGAATGGCGAGATCGTAGCCTTCGTCGACGATATCCACGACGCGATCGATCAGCCCGATGTCGAGTTCGATTCCCGGGTATTGCTGCATGAACGCCGGCCATAGCGGTGCCAGATACAGAATGCCGAAGCTCACGGGCGCATTGATGCGCAGTCGTCCACGTGGGTCGACCGATGCGGACGACACGAGCCCCTCTGTCTCCGCGACATCTTCTAGGATGGACTTGCAGCGGGCGTAAAGGGTCTCGCCGCCCTCGGTGAGGGACAGCGTGCGCGACGTGCGATTCAGCAGGCGCGTGCCGAGGTGCGCTTCCAGTTCATGCACATACCGCGTGACGTTGGCCGGCGACGTGCCGAGCGCCTCCGCCGCGCGCGCAAAGCCGCCACGGCTCACTACCGTCACGAAAACCTCGAAGGCGCGAAGGCGATCCATACCCATCTTCGATCATTCACAAAAACTTAATGATAGAACCATTTTTTATGCCTTTCTGCAATCAAGGCTGAAGCCTATATTGCTCTCACGGCCAACGCATGGGGCACTGGCCGATGCAGCGGATCAGGAGCTTGAAATGCAACGTTTGACAGGAAAAGTCGCCATCGTGACGGGTGCCAGCGCAGGTATCGGTCGGGCTACCGCAAAGCTGTTCGCGAAGGAAGGCGCCAAGGTAGTCATTGCGGCGCGGCGCGCGGGGGAACTCGAAGCGCTCGCGGCGGAGATCGCCAGCGAAGGTGGCGAAGCTGCATATCTGGCCGGCGACGTGCAGTCGGAGGACTTCGCGAAGGCGCTGGTCGCGCTCGCCGTGAGCCGCTTCGGCCGCCTGGACATCGCCTACAACAATGCCGGTACGCTCGGCGAGATGGGCCCGACCACCGGTATTTCCGAAGCAGGCTGGAACGCCGCGCTGGCGACCAATCTGACCAGTGCCTTTCTGGGCGCAAAGCACCAGATTCCCGAAATGCTGAAGCAAGGTGGCGGATCGATCATCTTCACGTCGACCTTCGTCGGTTACTCGTTCGCGTTTCCCGGCACGGCGGCCTACGCGGCGAGCAAGGCCGGGCTGATCGGCTTGACGCAGGCGCTCGCCGCCGAGTACGGCGCGCAAGGCGTGCGGGTCAACGCGGTGTTGCCGGGCGCCGTGGACACGGAGATGTATCGCGACATGAACGACACCCACGAATCGCAGGCCTTCGTGACCGGGCTGCATGCGCTCAAGCGCGTGGCGAAGCCGGAAGAACTGGCGCGCTCGGTGCTTTATCTCGCATCGGACGATTCGTCCTTTGTCACCGGCACTGCCTCGCTGGTCGATGGCGGCGCATCGATTACGCGTACGTAAACCCGTTGGCGACATCCAGTAGTTCGAGACTCGATGTCGTCACTTCTACTTTGTCCACGGAACAAGGAATCACTCATGGACCTGAATCTGACAGGCAAACTCGCACTGGTGAGCGGCAGCACAGCCGGCATTGGCCTCGCTATTGCCAGCACGTTGGCCCAGGAAGGCGCTCGTGTGATCGTGAACGGACGCTCCCAGTCATCTGTCGATGACGTAGTCGCGCAACTGAAAGCGGATACCGGCGGCGATGTGGTTGGATTTGCGGGCGACCTGAGTACGGCCAAAGCGGCCGACGAACTGGCGCAACGCTATCCGGGTGTGGAAATCCTGATCAATAACCTCGGCATCTTCGAGCCGAAGCCATTCGAAGAGATCCCCGACGCGGACTGGAAGCGCTTCTTCGACGTCAACGTCCTGAGTGGCGTACGCCTCGCTCGCCTGTTTCTGCCGGCGATGAAGCAGGCCGACTGGGGCCGCATTATTTTCATTTCGAGCGAAAGCGGCGTGCAGATTCCGGCCGAGATGATCCACTACGGGGTGACGAAGACCGCGCAGATCGCGGTTGCGCGCGGGTTGGCCGAAGCCGTTGCCGGCACGGGTATCACGGTCAACAGCATCCTGCCGGGGCCGACGAAATCGCGCGGCGTGGGCGAATTCGTGGAGACGCTCGCGAAGGCCGACGGCAAATCGTTCGAAGCGTTCGAGAAGGAATTCTTCGAGAAGGTCCGTCCCACATCGCTCATCAAGCGATTCGGTTCGCCGCAGGAAGTTGCGTCCCTCGTGGCCTATATCGCCAGCCCGCTTTCGTCGGCGACGACCGGCGCAGCGTTGCGAGCCGACGGGGGCGTGATAAAGAGCGCCTTCTAGCTGCGTGGCCGGACTTGCGCCGGCCTATCCGAATTTTGCTCGCTCAATGTTCCGATGCGATGAGTTGACGCGTGCCATTTGTGACGAGCGCAACGTCCGGTTTCGAGAGTGGCGAGCGTGTCCTCCGGGCCGATCGCTGCCCAAGGACGCATTCCCGATTCAACGTGCCGGTGCGTGCCGAATCGATCGTCGCATTGCAAAGAATGCGTTGCGCGTGACTTCTGTCCGTCAAAAAATCGACCTCCCCGTATAAGTCGTCAACCACTCCAGCGCCAACGTCCCCGCCAGCGAGTTCCCGTTCGCATCGAGCCCCGGCGCCCACACGCACACGGCCATCTCCCCCGGCAGCACCGCGACGATCCCGCCGCCGACACCGCTCTTCGCAGGCAAGCCGACGCGATAAACGAAGTCGCCCGCCGCGTCATAGGTGCCGCAGGTCAGCATCAGCGCCGACAGGCGCTTCGCCGAACTCGCATCGACAACCCGCTCGCCGGTAACGGGCGCGACGCCCCCGTTCGCAAGAAACAGCGCGGCCTGCGCCAGCTCCACGCAGTTCATCGTGATCGCGCACTGGCGGCAATACGCGTCGACCACCGTATCGGGCGGCATCTGCATGTTGCCGAAGCTCGCCATGAAGTGCGCCATCGCGCGGTTGCGTTCCGCGTGCTGCAGCTCCGACAACGCGACGCGCGAATCGTAGTCGAGGTCGGTCGCGCCGATCAGCCGCCGCACGAACTCGACGAGCGCCGTCTCGGCCCTGACGAAGCGGCGGCACAGCACGTCGGTGACGACCAGCGCGCCGGCGTTGATGAACGGGTTGCGTGGCTTGCCGCGCTCGCTTTCGAGCTGAACGAGCGAATTGAACGCGGTGCCGGACGGCTCGCGGCCGACCCGTTCCCACAGCGCGTCGCCCAGCAACTGGAACGCGAGCGTGCACGCGAACAGCTTCGAGATGCTCTGGATCGAGAAGCGCTCCCGCGCGTCGCCGACCGTATAAACGTTTCCGTCCAGCGTCACGACGGCCATCCCGAACTTGTCGGCGGGCACTTTCGCGAGCTCGGGAATGTAGTCGGCGACGCGTCCCTGGCCGATCCAGGGGGCGAGTTCGGTGTGGATGCGTTCGAGGATCGGCTGATAGTTCATCGCGTGCGAGGCAGGGCGGGCGGCCCGGTTTCCAAAGAGCCCGTATGGAACCGTTTCGGCGCCGGTTCGTCAAGCTGCGCCAGCAATCGCGCCCTTATTTCTCGGATCTGGCAAACAGGCAAGCGGCGGGCGCAGTATCATGCGGTACGTTTCGACCGATGGCCGGCAGCCGGCGCAAGCCTGCCGCCGCCGCGGTCTCCCCGTACGATCCGACCGTTGCCCATGCCCTTTCGCATCCTGCTCGTCGAAGACGACACCCGCCTGTCCACGCTGATCGCCGGCTACCTGCGCAAGAACGACTATGAAGTCGACACTGTGCTGCATGGTGACGCCGCCGTGCCGGCGATCCTGTCCACGCGTCCGGATCTCGTCATTCTCGACGTGAACCTGCCGGGCAAGGATGGGTTCGAGATCTGCCGCGAGGCACGCAAGCAGTACGACGGCGTGATCATCATGGTGACGGCGCGCGACGAGCCGTTCGACGAACTGCTCGGCCTCGAATTCGGCGCCGACGACTACGTGCACAAGCCGGTCGAGCCGCGCATCCTGCTCGCGCGGATCAAGGCGCAACTGCGCCGCGTCCCCGCGCGCACGGCCGAGGGCACCGCGCCGCAGCCGGAGCGCTACACGTTCGGCCAGTTCTCGATCGACCGCACCGACCGCTCGGTCGTGCTGCCCGGCGGCGGCTCGCCCGACCTCACGTCGGCCGAGTTCGACCTGCTGTGGGTGCTGGTGTGCCATGCGGGGGAGGTCGTCAGCCGCGACGACCTGATGCTGCAGCTGCGCGGGGTCGAATTCGACGGCCTCGACCGCACGATCGACGGGCGCATCTCGAAGCTGCGCCGCAAGCTGCACGACGATGCAGGCAACCCGCAGCGGATCAAGACGATCCGCAGCAAGGGTTACCAGTTCAGCAAGCATGCGTGGGAATGACGCCACCCTGGCGCGACGCCGTCGGCCGCCGCCTCCCCGCATCGCACGATAGCCGGAAGCCGCGATGATCCGACGCACCCGTTCGCACCCCGACGCAGCGCCGCTTTCCGCGCTGCGCTATGTCAAATGGCGCTGGCTGCATTTCCGCCGCGCGTGGACCGACACGCGCGCCGACCGCATTCCGAGCTGGTCGCGCCTGTACGTGCGCACCTACCTGCACCTGCTCGGCCTCGTGCTGCTGACCGCGCTGGTGCCGGCGCTCGCGCTGTGCGTGGTGTTGTCGCCGGAAGTCGTGTGGCACGCGTTCGACGCGCTGCCGGGCGATATCTGGATCGTGCTCGCGTTCGTGTTCACCGCGCCCGCACTCGCCGCGTACCGGTGGATGCGGCCGGTCTGGTCGGATCTCGTGATGGTGCGCGAGCGCGCGATCGATTTCACCGGCGGGCGCTTCAACACGCGCGCACGGGAGTCGCACAGCGTGATCATCGGCCCGCTCGCGCGCACGCTGAATGCGCTCGCGATGCGCATGGAGCGGCTGATCGCCGCGCAGCGCGACCTGACGAACGGGATCTCGCACGAGCTGCGCACGCCGCTCGCGCGCGTGCGCTTCGCGCTCGAGATGCTGCGCGAACCGGGGTCGGCCGCCGAATACCACGGTGCGCTGGAGAGCATCGCGCAGGACGTGACGGAGCTCGAGGAACTGATCGACATGAGCCTCACGTACGCGCGGCTCGAATACAGCTCGCTGCAGTCGAGCCTCGAGCTGACCGCGCCGGTCGCGTGGTTCGAGCATCAGGTCAGCGACGCGCAGCTGCTGTATCCGGAGCGCGCGATCGAGTCGCGCATCGCGATCGCGTCGGACCTGCGCGTGAAGATGGACCGGCGGCTGATGTCGTACGCGATGCGCAACCTGCTGCGCAATGCGAGCAAATATGCGGCATCGCAGATCGTCGTCGGGATCGCGATCGAGCACGGCAACATCGCGATCTTCGTCGAGGACGACGGCCCGGGCGTGCCGGAGAGCGAACGCGAGCGGATCTTCGACGCGTTCGTGCGGCTCGACCGCCGCACCGGCGGCTACGGGCTCGGCCTCGCGATCACGCGGCAGGTGCTGCACGCGCACAACGGCCGGATCGCGGTCGTCGATCCGGCCGAACTCGGCGGCGCGCGCTTCGAGATCAGCTGGCCGATCTAGCCGGCGTCAGGCTGCGCAAGGCGCGGGCGGTGACGCGGCGGATGCCCGGCGTCGCCATCCGCGCGCGCCGCCATCAGTATGTGCGGCCGAGCTGCAGGTAGATGTTGCGCCGGCCGCCCGGCGCGAGCGCGATACCCATGTACAGTGGACCGAATGCGGTCGACAGGCTCGTGAAGAACGTATAGCTCTGCTTGAGCGTGCCGCCGCCGACTTGCACGCCGCTCGACCACACGTTGCCGACTTCCGCACTGGCACCGACCGACAGCGCCTTGATCGGGGACGCGTTGAACGTCATCAGCTGGTTCATGTAGGTCACGTTGCCGTACGCGAGTTCGTTGCCCGTCAGCTGGTCGGCCGCATACGCGGCCAGATGCTGGAACCCGCCGAGCGTGAAGTTGAACGCGTTGAGCAGGTTGGTGCCGCCGATGCTCTTGCCGCCCTCGATCGTGGCACTGACGCTGTGCCGGCCGAACTGCTGCGCGATCATCGCCTTGCCGTAGAGCTCGGTATAGGGCGTATTGGAGATCCCGTCGCCGAACGACTGCGCAGACTGGCTGTTGTGCGACCACAGTGAGCGTTCGACACGAACTTCGCCGAAGTAGCCCCTGCGTGGGAACATCGGATCGTCGAGCTGATCGATGACGAGCCGCGCGCGCGCGGTCAGCGCCTGCGACGAGAAGCTCGGCCAGAACAGCGTCGAGCTGCCGTCATCGAACGGGATCGGCAGGTTGTAGCTCGGCGAACCGTGCCCGGTCGCGTAGCCGATGCCCATCCGGAAGTCGCCGAGCCGCGCGATCGGCAGGCCGAAGTCGAGCCCGGTGCGCGCCGTCTGCATCAGATACTTGTTCAGCTTCACTTCGCCGCTGTCGTCGTACAGGTTCACGTAGCGACGCTGATATTCCGCATAGGGCGAAATGTACAAGCCGTATGCGGCCGGCAACGGCTGGCGCAGTTCGACGCGCGCCGACTGCAGGTCGCTGCCGATCGTCGTGTCCGCGCGGAACTCGAGGCCCGATTCGGTGAGCCACGGCCGCCGGTAGCCGACGTGCAGGCGGAAGCCGCCCTCGTCGGTCGAGCTGCTCGACATCCCGACGCCGAACAGCAGGAAATTCGGCCCCCAGTATTTCTCCCGCGCATCGATCTCGAGCACGTTCTCGTCGCCGTGGCTCACGATCTGCTGCGTCACGCTCTCGAAATTGCCGCCGGTCGTCAGCCCGAGCAGGTCCTGGCTGACGGTCGCCGGATCGTAGGTGTCGCCCGGTTTCACGTGCAGCGCGTCGGCGACGACACGCTTGGGCACGCCGCCGGTCGTCTTGATCTCGATCCGCGTGATGCGGATCGGCGGCGGCAGCGGCTGCGCATGCGCGGACCGGTAGGCCGCGTACTGTTCCGGCGTGAGCGCGAAGTGCCTGAGCCGCGGCAGCGCCGCGGTCGCGGCGGCCGCGCCGGCGGCGATCGCCTGTTTCGCGTTCTGGAAATCGGTGAACGCGAGCGCGCCGAGGTCGGGCGTGAGCAGCACGTCCTGCGCGGCGAGCTGCTTGCGCTGCGACGTCACGTTCTGGCGGATCAGGATGCCGACCATCTGCTGCATCACGTCGGCCGGCGACGCGAGCGCGTCGAGCGGACGCAGCGGCGAGCCGATGTCGACGGCGATCACGACCTTCGCACCCATCTGCCGCGCGGTGTCGACCGGCAGGTTGCTGACGAGCCCGCCGTCGACGAGCGCGCGGCCGTTGATCTCGGCCGGCGCGAACAGGCCGGGCATCGCCATGCTCGCGCGGATCGCGAGCGGCAGCGAACCGCGGTCCAGCACGACCATCTGGCCCGTCTGCAGGTCGGTCGCGACCGCGCGATACGGGATCGGCAACTGGTCGAACGGCTGGTTGGTCGGCACGGCGGCGGTCCAGTTCGCGAGCAGCGCCTGCAGCCGGTTGCCCTGCACGAGGCCGACCGGCGCCTTCACGCCTTTCTTGCCGAAGCCCAGCGTCAGGCTGTTGATGTACAGGCGCTCGTCCTCGCGGCTGGTTTGCGGCAGGTCGGCGCGGTCGGTCACGTCGAACGCGATGTCGGCCAGGTTCACCTCCGACAGCTGCTTCTGCATCTCGTCGGCGGCCATCCCGCTCGCATACAGGCCGCCGACCACGGCGCCCATGCTCGTGCCGGCGATGCAGTCGATCGGGATGCGGTTTTCCTCGAGCACCTTCAGCACGCCCAGGTGCGCGTACCCGCGCGCGCCGCCGCCGGACAGCACGAGGCCGATCGGCGGCCGGCCGGCCGGACCGCCGTCGGCGTTGCAGGTCGATGCGGGCGTGGCGGCGGGGGCGGCCGGTGCGGCGGCAGTGGCCGTCGTCGCGGTGCGCGCGGCGGTGTCGGCGGCCGGCAAGGGCTGCGCGGCAACGGTGCAGCACCACAGCGCAACGAGCGTGGCGCCGAGCCGGCGCACCCCGAGCCAGCGGAGAGAGGCGGTCGCTGTCATGGTGGAATACCTGGCGTGATCGGGCGTCGGGCGCCTGCCGGGAGCAGGCAAGACCGAGAGATTACCGTGTTTTACAAGCGCAACGCGAGCGGCCGATGCGTAGCCGCAGGCCAGCCGAAACGCGTATTCGGCAATTTCGTCGCGAAATAATCATTGGAATTGCTTAAAGTATCGGCACGATTTGCCGCTAAGACCTCAATGGGGCGGCGAAGGCGCGCCGCGGGGATGCGGCCTGGCCGCTTCGGCCGGTTTGTTCAAGAAAAGGGTAACCATGTCGACACCGCTGTTCGGAAAGTTGTTTGCGCAACCCGTTGCGATCGACCCTGGAACGGCGAGTACGCGGATTTATACACACGAGCGCGGCGTGGTGCTGGACCAGCCGTCGGTCGTCTGCTTTCGCAAGGGCGGCGCGTCCGACCCGCGACCGACGCTCGAGGCGGTCGGCGAACTCGCGAAGGCGCTGCTCGGCCGCGAGCCCGGGCATCTCGAGGCCGTGCGGCCCATGCGGCACGGCGTGATCGCCGATGCGCACGCCGCCGAGCAGATGTTTCGGCGCTTCATCGACATGTCGCGCACGCGCTCGCGCTTCAGCCGCCGCGTCGAGGTCACGCTGTGCGTGCCGTCGGATGCGACGGCGGTCGAGCGCCGCGCGATACGCGAGGCGGCGTTCGCGGCCGGTGTATCGGACGTCGAACTGATCGAGGAAGCGCTCGCCGCCGCGCTCGGCGCGGGCCTGCCGGTGACCGAGCCGGTCGGCTCGATGGTGGTCGACATCGGCGCCGGGACGACCGAAGTCGCGGTGATCGCGCTCGGCGGCGTCGTCTATCGCGAGGCGATCCGCGTCGGCGGCAACCAGTTCGACGCGGCGATCGTCAATCACGTGCGCAACCTGTACGGCGTGCTGCTCGGCGAGCAGACCGCCGAGCGCGTGAAGAAGACGATCGGCTCGGCCACCAGCGCCGTGCCGCGCGCGTCGACGCGCGCGATCGGGCGCGGCATCGCGGACGGCCTGCCGCGCTCGATCGAGCTGTCCAACCACGATGTGGCGGACGCGCTGGCCGCGCCGCTCAAGCAGGTGATCGGCGCGGTGAAGTCGGTGCTGGAAAACGCGCCGGCCGAACTCGTGACCGACATCGCGCATCGCGGCGTGGTGCTGACGGGCGGTGGCGCGTTGCTCGCGGATCTCGAACGCCTGTTGCGCGACGAGACCGGGCTGGCCGCGCGGATCGCCGACGAACCGGCCACCTGCGCGGTGCGCGGCGCCGGGGAGGCGATGGGGCGGCTCGCGATGTGTCCGGTGGATTGACGCTGGCCGGGCAGGCCCGTCGATGTCCGTTGAAAATCCTTCGAACCCCGAAGCTCCGGCATGCCGAACATCGTCCGGCTGCTCCGGACACGCTCGACACGCCGTGTCGACCGCAGTGCCTGGCCATGCGCGAGCGGGCCGTGGCAGCATGCCGGGCCGCGTGCCGTGCAAGCCGGCGGCACGCTTCTCCTGAAGTCCGACACCTTTGAACCTGCGTTTCAAGTGGGGCCGCGTGGCCGGGATCGACCAGATGCCGGGCCGCATGCCGTGCAAGCCGGCGGCACGCTTCTCCTGAAGTCCGACACCTTTTAGCCCGCGTTTCAAGTGGGGCCGCGTGGCCGGGATCGACCCGATGCCGGCCGTGTTCGCGTTCCTATGGATCGTCGCGGCCTTCGTGCTCGCCGGATCCGGGATGCGGATGCCGAGCGGGCCGGCCGGCGTCGCGGTCATCGTCGGCAATGCGCGGCCTGTGTCGCCTTATCTGATGAGCGTGTGTTCGTAACCCGGCGTGCCGGCCGGGAGTCGATCGACCTTGCAGCTTTCATTTTTCATTTCAAGGCGGCGGAATCATGTGCGCCGAATTCGAAAGCGCTTTGCAAGTGTGTTGAAAATCCATGCTTTCAATTCTTTAAATAAAATGGGTTCGGATTATTTGCGCAGACTGCAGTCATCATCATTTACATTGAGCCTCGAAAATCCGGCCTGCGATTAGTATGAAATATCGGTGTTTTCACGGATCTCATGGCCCTGGTAACTTTGCCGGATATGACGGAATGACCGAAAAATCCTTTGAATCAGGTCGTTTAACGCAATCGCACGAGTAAAAAATACGTATTCCATCGACCTCGCTCCGATAACCAAACATCGACTGGAAAACCATGTTTTTTTGATATAGCCTTGTCTGACAAAAAGCAGGGCGGTAATCAAATCAACCAGAAAGTCGCTGCATAAGAACAAGGGGCCACGATCATGTCGTCCGGTTGATTTTGCGTTCGCAAACGAGAATCGATTAACCCGCAGTTCATCCACGAATAGACCGACGTCGTTCCGCGACCGCCGGAGGGCACGCTTGCGTCCCGGATTTTCCGCCGCCGCCGGATCGATTCACCGGCCATGCCGAGCACGAGGGGAAGCATGAACATTGCGCATTCGAAGAAGAGCGGAGAGCCGTTTCCGAAATTCCTGTTGCCGACGGGTGTCTTCCTGGCCTTGTCCGGCGCGGGCATCGTTCCCGCGTACGCGACCTGCAGCACGGCAGGCACCACGGTGACCTGCTCGGGCGTCGCGAATCCGCTGGCGCCGAGCTATGCAAACAGTGCCAACAACCTGAACGTCACCGTCAATCCCGGCGCGAGCGTCGGCGTGCTGCTCGGCGTCGGCGGCAACGCGATGTCGCTGACCGGCAACAACAACACGCTGACCAACAACGGTACGATCGACCCGTCCGCGCTCGGCTCGGGGCTCGGCGTGCTGTCGAGCGGCGCGGTGCTCGGCAATGCGTCGGCGAGCAACACCACCGTCACCAACAACGGCACGATGAACGGCTCGACCGGGGTCGCGATCAGCGGCGTGACCGGCATGGCGCTGTCGGTCCAGAACGGCACCGGCGGCACGTCGACCATCAACAACACCGGCACGATCGGTTCGAACCCGCTGGTCGGCGCGACGCTGTCCGGCGCGGATGCGCCCGTGGTCGCCGCATACGGCGGCGGCACGGTCAACATGACGAACAGCGGCACGATCAACGGCCGCGTGTCGCTCGCCACGAACGGCACGCCCGGGGGCGGCAACACGTTCACCAACTCGGGCACGATCAACGGCAGCGTGTCGATGGGCGCGAACAGCAACAACACGTTCAACGCGGTGACGGGCTCGTCGGTCAACACGGCGGGCGGCATTGGCGGCGCGTTCAACATCACGATCGGCCCGAACACGCTCAACGTGGCGGCGACGGGGATCGTCGACGGCGGCGCAGGCGGCAACAACACGCTGAACCTGCAGCAGGGCACCTCCGCGAACGGCACGATCGCGATCAACAACTACATCAATTTCAATCACCTCGACGTCGCGAGCGGCAACTGGACGATCAACGGCGCGTCGACCGTGCAGGACGCGACGCTGTCGAGCGGCGGCGTCGCGATCATCAACGACAACGCGTCGCTCGGCACCGGCACGATCACGGCCAACGGCGGCGCGCTGCAGGCGGGCACGGCGGGGCTCAACGTATCCAACAACGTGACGCTCGGCACCGGGCTGACGGTGCAGGGCGCGACCGGGCTCACGCTGTCGGGCACGGTGTCGGGCACCGGCGCGCTGACGAAGAACGACGGCGGCACGCTGGCGCTGTCGGGTGCCAATACCTATACGGGCGGCACGAACCTGAACGGCGGCAACCTCGTGGTCGGCAACAACGGGGCGCTCGGCACCGGCGCGGTGAACATCAATGCGTCGGCGTTGCTCGACACGAGCGCGAACGTCACGCTCAACAATGCGATCAATCTCAACAACAGCGCAACGCTGACGCTCGGCGGCAGCAACAACCTCGGGCTGTCCGGCACGATCAGCGGAAACGGCGGCCTCGTGAAGAACGGCTCCGCGACGGCCACGCTGACGGCCGCGAACACCTACACGGGCGACACGACGATCAACAGCGGCACGCTCGCGTTGAGCGGGGCCGGCAGCGTGGCGGCGACCGGCACGGTCAACCTGACTGGCGCGGGCGCGACGTTCGACCTGAGCGGCGCGTCGGGCGCGCAGACGATCGGTGCGCTGGCGGGCGCGGCCGGCACGAACGTGGACCTCGGCAGCACGTCGCTGACGCTCAACGGCACCATCAACGCGACCTACGCGGGCACGATCGGCGGCTCGGGCAGCGTGACGCTGTCCGGTCCCGGGACGCAATCGCTGACCGGCACGAACGTCTACTCCGGCGGCACGAACCTGAACGGCGGCAACCTCGTCGTCGGCAGCAACACGGCACTGGGCTCCGGCGCGGTGAACGTCAACGGCTCGTCGACGCTCGATGCGACCACCAACGTGTCGCTCGCGAACGGCATCAACGTCGCCACCGGCACGACGCTGACGCTGGGCGGCAGCACCGATCTCGGGCTCGGCGGGACGATCTCCGGCGGCGGCGGGCTCGTGAAGAACGGCGCGGCGGCGCTGACGCTGAGCGGCGCGAACAATTACACGGGCGGCACGACGCTGAACGCCGGTGCCCTCGTGCTCGGCAACGCCGCGGCGCTCGGCGCCGGCACGCTGACCGTCGGCGGCGCGGCGACGCTCGATGCGAATACGAGCCTGTCGGTCGCCAACGCGATCGATCTCGGCACGAGTGCGGCGCTCACGCTCGGCGGCAGCAACGCACTCGGGCTGGGCGGCGTGATTTCCGGCGCCGGCGGGCTCGTGAAGAACGGCGCGGCGACGGTGACACTGACGGGCGCGAACACCTACACGGGCGGCACGACGATCAATGCCGGCACGCTGGCGATCGGCGCGGGCGGCAGCCTGGCGGCGACCGGCACGATGAATCTCGCGAACGCGGGCGCGGCGCTCGACCTGAGCAATGCGTCGGGTGCGCAAACGCTCGGCGCGCTGTCGGGCGTCGCGGGCACGAACGTGAATCTCGGCGCGAACGCGCTGACGCTGGGCGGAACGGCCAGCGGCACGTTCAGCGGCGTAATCGGCGGCACCGGCAGCCTGACGCTGGATGGCACCGGCACGCAGACGCTGAACGGCGCGAGCACCTATTCGGGCGGCACGAACCTCAATAGTGGCGGACTGGTGCTCGGCAACGCCGCGGCGCTGGGCACCGGCACGCTGACCGTCGGCGGTGCGGCGACGCTCGATACGAATACGAGCCTGTCGGTCGCCAACGCGATCGATCTCGGCACGGGTGCAGCGCTCACGCTCGGCGGCAGCAACGCACTCGGGCTGGGCGGCGTGATTTCCGGCGCCGGCGCGCTCGTGAAGAACGGCGCGGCGACGGTGACGCTGACGGGCGCGAACACCTACACGGGCGGCACGACGATCAACGCGGGCACGCTCGCGATCGGCGCAGGCGGCAGCCTCGCATCGACCGGCGCGATGAATCTCGCGAACGCGGGCGCGACGCTCGACCTGAGCAATGCGTCGGGTGCGCAAACGCTCGGTGCGCTGTCGGGCGTGGCCGGCACGAACGTGAGCCTCGGCGCGAACGCGCTGACGCTGGGCGGAACCGCGAGCGGCACGTTCGGCGGCGCGATCGGCGGCACCGGCAGCCTGACGCTGGCCGGCACCGGCACGCAGACGCTGAACGGCGCGAGCACCTATTCGGGCGGCACGAACCTCAATAGTGGCGGACTGGTGCTCGGCAACGCCGCGGCGCTCGGCACCGGCGCGCTGAATGTCGGCGGTTCGGCGACGCTCGATACGAATACGAGCCTGGCGGTGGCGAATGCAATCGGTCTCGGCGCGGGCTCGACGCTCACGCTCGGCGGCAGCAACGCGCTCGGATTGGGCGGCGCGATTACCGGTACGGGCGCACTCGTGAAGGAGGGCGCGGCGACGACCACGCTGACGGGCGCGAACACCTACACCGGCGGCACGACGATCAACGCGGGCACGCTCGCGATCGGCGCGGGCGGCAGCCTCGCATCGACCGGCACGATGAACCTCGCGAACGCGGGCGCGACGCTCGACCTGAGCGGCGCGTCGGGCGCGCAGACGCTCGGTGCGCTGTCGGGCGTGGCTGGCACGAACGTGAGCCTCGGCGGCAACGCGCTGACACTGGGCGGGACGGCCAGCGGCACGTTCAGCGGTGCGATCGGCGGCACCGGCGGGCTGACGCTCGCGGGTACCGGCACGCAGACGCTGTCCGGCGCGAACACGTATACGGGTGGCACGACGATCAACGGCGGCAGCACGCTCGCGCTGGGCGCGGGCGGCAGCCTCGCGGCGAGCGGCACGGTGAATCTGGCCGGTGCGGGCGCGACGTTCGATCTGGGCGGCGCGTCCGGTGCGCAGACGATCGGCGCGCTGACCGGCGCGGCCGGCACGAACGTGAATCTCGGCGCGACTGCGCTGACGCTGAGCGGCAACGGCAGCAACACCTTCGGCGGGACGATCGGCGGCACCGGCAGCCTGATGCTGACCGGCACCGGTACGCAGACGCTGACGGGCGCGAACACGTACACCGGCGGCACGACGATCAACGCCGGCACGCTGGCGCTGGGCGCGGGCGGCAGCCTTGCGTCGAGCGGCGCGGTGAACCTGGCCGGCACGGGCGCGACGTTCGACCTGAGCGGCGCAACGGGCGCGCAGACGATCGGTGCCCTGTCGGGCGCGGCGGGCACGAGCGTGAACCTCGGCGCGAATGCGCTGACGCTGAACGGCAGCGGTAACGGCACGTTCGGCGGCGCGATCGGTGGCAGCGGCGGCGTGACGCTCGCGGGCAGCGGCACGCAGACACTGACGGGCGCGAACACGTACACCGGCGGCACGACGATCAACGGCGGCAGCACGCTCGCGCTCGGTTCGGGCGGCAGCCTCGCGGCGAGCGGCGCGGTGAATCTGGCCGGCACGGGCGCGACGTTCGACCTCAGCGGCGCAGCGGGCGCGCAGACGATCGGCGCGCTGTCGGGTGCGGCCGGCAGCGTCGTGAACCTCGGCGCGAATGCGCTGACGCTGAACGGCAGCGGCAACGGCACGTTCGGCGGCGCGATCGGCGGCGGCGGCGGCGTGACGCTCGCGGGCACCGGCACGCAGACGCTGACGGGCGCGAACACGTATACCGGCGGCACGACGATCAACGGCGGCAGCACGCTCGCGCTCGGTTCGGGCGGCAGCCTCGCGGCGAGCGGCGCGGTGAATCTGGCCGGCGCGGGCGCGACGTTCGACGTGAGCGGCGCAACGGGCGCGCAGACGATCGGCGCGTTGTCGGGCGCGGCGGGCAGCACCGTAAACCTCGGCGCGAATGCGCTGGCGCTGAGCGGTAGCGGCGCAAGCACGTTCGGCGGGACGATCGGCGGCAGCGGCGGCGTGACGCTCGCGGGCAGCGGCACGCAGACGCTGACGGGCGCGAACACCTACACCGGCGGCACGACGATCAACGGCGGCAGCACGCTCGCGCTCGGCGCGGGCGGCAGCCTCGCGTCGACGGGCGCGGTGAACCTCGCCGGCGCGGGTGCGACGTTCGACGTGAGCGGCGCAGCGGGTGCGCAGACGATCGGCGCGCTGTCGGGCGCGGCCGGCAGCACCGTGAACCTCGGCGCGAATGCGCTGGCGCTGAGCGGCAGCGGCGCCAGCACGTTCGGCGGGACGATCGGCGGCAGCGGTGGCCTGACGGTCGCGGGAACCGGCATTCAGACGCTGACCGGCAGCAACACGTATACGGGCGGCACGACGATCGCATCGGGCGGCACGCTGCAGCTCGGCAACGGCGGCACGTCGGGCAGCGTGGTCGGCAATGTCGTCGACAACGGCGCGCTGATCTTCAACCAGTCCGCCAACGTGACGCTCGCGAGCGTGCTGTCCGGCACCGGTTCGCTGACCCAGGCCGGCAGCGGGCAACTGACGTTGACCGGTACCAATACGCTGAGCGGCCCGACCACCGTCGCGGCGGGTACGCTCGCGGTCGACGGTTCGCTCGGCCAGTCGACCGTGACCGTGCAGAACGGCGCGACGCTGACGGGCACCGGCACGGTTGGCGGCCTCGTCGTGCAGGGCGGCGCGTTCGCGGCTGCGTCGCAGCCGGGCGCGGCGCTGAACGTGGCCGGCAACGTCACGTTCCAGCCGGGCTCGACGCTGCAGGTCGCGGTGACGCCGCAGCAGGCCGGCAGCATCGCGGCGGGCGGCACGGCCACGCTGAACGGCGGCACCGTGCAGGTGCTCGCGAACCAGGCCAGCTACCAGCCGACCACGAAGTACACGATCCTCAGCGCATCGTCGGGCGTGCAGGGCACGTTCAGCCAGGTGAATTCGAACTACGCGTTCCTGATGCCGACGCTCAGCTACGATCCGGACCACGTGTACCTGCAGCTCGTCGCGAACGGCACGGCGCTGCCCGATGTCGCGGCGACGCCGAACCAGCGCGCGGTCGCGACCGCGATCGGTGCGCTCGGCGCGGGCAACCCGCTGTACGACACGGTGCTGACGACCGATGCGGCCACCGCGCGGCGGGCCTACGGGATGCTCGACGGGGAACTGCAGGCGAGCCTGAAGAGCATGCTGCTGCTCGACAGCCGCTACGTGCGCGAGGCCGTGACCGATCGCGTGCGCCAGGGCCTCGCGCCCGGAGCGGGGCCGCTCGCCGCGCTGTCGTCGGGCGGTGCCGCGCTGTGCGGCGACAACACGGCCGGCGCGACCGATCCGACGCTGCCGCCGGAACGCCGGATCGGTTCGCGCGCAGGTTGCTACGGCGGCACGCCGTATCAGCCGGTGGTCTGGGGGCAGGCGTTCGGCGGCCGCAGCCGGCTCGCGGGCGACGGCAACGCGTCGACGATCAACCGCAGCATGACGGGCTTCATCGCCGGTGCCGACATGGCGCTCAACGACCAGTGGCGTGCCGGCCTCGCCGCGGGCGTCACGCACAGCTCGCTCGACAACGACCAGAGCGCGTCGGCGTCGGTCAACAGCTACTACCTGTCGCTGTACGGCGGCGCGCAGTACGGTGCGCTCGGCGTGCGCGGCGGCGCGTCGTACACGTGGTACCGCATCAACAGCGATCGCTATCCGGGCTTCGCGGGCTTCTCCGATCACGATTCGGCCGGCTACAACGCGCATTCCGCGCAGGTGTTCGGCGAAGTCGGCTATGCGCTGCCGGTCGGGCCGGTCGCGCTCGAACCGTTCGCGGGTCTTGCCTACGTGAACCTGCATACCGACGGCTATACGGAAACCGGCGGCGCGGCCGCGCTGCAGGCCGGCGGCCAGACGACCCACGTCGGTTTCTCGACGCTCGGCGTGCGCGCGGCCTCGCAACTCGGCACGCTCGCGAGCGGCACGTTCACCGCGCGCGGGACGGTCGGCTGGCGGCATGCGTTCGGCAACGTGCGGCCGTCGTCGGCGTTCACGTTCGCGAACGGCGGCACGTCGTTC
The DNA here is from genome assembly GCF_905339865.1 of Burkholderia sp. BCC1993. Classification (NCBI taxonomy): domain Bacteria; kingdom Pseudomonadati; phylum Pseudomonadota; class Betaproteobacteria; order Burkholderiales; family Burkholderiaceae; genus Burkholderia; species Burkholderia sp. BCC1993. Next base: position 146,624 of record NZ_CAJPGZ010000013.1, read on the forward strand.
CAGGTGTCGGGCGTGCCGATTGCTCGCGACAGCGCGGTGCTCGAAGCGGGCATCGACGCGACCATCACGAAGCGCCTGACGCTCGGTCTCACGTTCAGCGGCCAGTACGGCAGCGGCGTGCGCGACAACGCGGTGCTCGGCAACATCCTGTGGAAGTTCTGACCGGCGCCTGAGGTGCCTGTGCGCGATCCCGATGCGACGGCCATGCCCGCATCGGGGTCGCGTCTTTTTCGGCGCTGCGCGCGTCCCCCGTTCTGGCCTATCCTGTGCGAAACACGCGACGCGCGCCGCGCGTTGCGCCTCGACACAGGAGCATCGATGCCGAATCACGCCGAAGCCACCACGACGCAGGCGCCGCAAGTCGCGCCCGTCCCCCCGACCCAGGCGACAGGCCCCGCATTCATCGCGCCCGAAGCCGATCCGCAGGCGCTCGCACGCAACAACCAGTACGTCCTGAAATCCGGCGACGCGTTCGTCGTCAGCGACGCGCTCGGCGACGTCGGCGGCCATGACGACGGCCTGTTCGTCGACGACATGCGCGTGCTGTCGACCTGGCGCCTGACTTTCGGCGGCCGCGCGCCGTCGCTGCTGTCGGGCGCGACGAGCGCGGACAACGCGTCGTTCACCGCGCACCTGACGAACCGCCCGCTGCCGCCGCTCGGCGGTCGCGAGACGCCCGAGGGTGTGATCCACATCGAACGGATGCGCGTGCTCGCGGGCGACGTGCTGCACGAAGCGCTGACGCTGACCAACTATGGCGCGAGCGAGGCCGAGGTGCCGCTGTCGCTGTCGTTCGCGGCGGATTTCAAGGACATGTTCGAAGTGCGCGGCACGCCGCGCCCGAAGCGCGGCACGGTGGTTGCGCCGCGCGTCGACGGCGGTGCGGTGCGGCTGCGCTACGACGGCCTCGACAAGGTCGAGCGCAACGTGACCGTGCATTTCTCGCCGGCGCCCGACGCGTTGTCGGTCGATCGTGCCGATTACACGCTGACGATCGCCGCGCAGGCGTGCGTGTCGATCTACCTGACCGTCGACGCGACGCTCGGCCGGGCGCACGACGGTGAAGGCCCGGGATGCGGGCGCGTCGCGCTGCGCACCGCGCTCGTCGGCGTGCATCGCGAGATGCGCTCGCGCCGCGAGTCGATGGCGCGCGTGAACACCGGCAATCCGCTGTTCGATGCGTGGCTCGACCGGTCGCTCGCGGATCTCGGGCTGCTCACGACGCAGCTCGATACCGGACCGTATCCGTATGCGGGCATTCCGTGGTTCTCGACGCCGTTCGGCCGCGACGCGGTGATCACGTCGCTGCAGATGCTGTGGCTGCAGCCGTCGCTCGCGCGCGGCGTGCTGCGCTTTCTCGCGGAGCACCAGGCGCGCGAGACGTCCGCGTTTCGCGATGCGGAGCCCGGCAAGATCATGCACGAGTTCCGCCGCAGCGAGATGGCCGCGACGGGCGAGGTGCCGTTCGCGCTGTATTACGGCGGCGTCGATACGACCCCGCTGTTCATCGTGCTCGCGGGCGCGTACGTCGAACACACCGGTGACGATGCGCTGATCGACGAGCTGTGGCCTGCGCTCGAGCGCGCCGCGCAGTGGGTGATCGACAAGTGCGACCGCAATCCGTATGGGCTGCTCGACTACCAGCGCACGTCGGAGCGCGGTCTCGCGAACCAGGGCTGGAAGGACAGCCACGATTCAGTGTTTCATGCGGACGGCCGTTTTCCCGACGGCCCGATCGCGCTCGTCGAAGTGCAGGCGTATGCGTGCGCGGCGCTCGATGCGATGTCGATGTGTTCGCACCGGCGCGGCCACGCGGCCGATGCGACACGCTATGCGCTGCGCGCGAAGGCGCTGCGCGACCAGGTCGAGGCGCTGTTCTGGATGCCGGAAGGCGAGTTCTACGGGATCGCGCTCGACGGTCACGGCGACCTGTGCCGCGTGCTGGCGTCGAACGCGGGCCATCTGCTCGCGTTCGGCCTGCCCGACGCCGAGCGCGGCGCGGCGGTCGCCGGCGTGCTCGGCTCGACGCTGTTCCAGACGGGCTGGGGCGTGCGCACGCTCGCGGCCGGCCAGCCGCGCTTCAACCCGATGGCCTATCACAACGGTTCGGTGTGGCCGCACGACAATGCGCTGATCGCGCGCGGGCTCGCGCGCTACGGCGACAAGACGGCCGCGGTGAACCTGCTGCGTGCGCTGTTCGAAGCCGCGGTCAGCTTCGAGATGCGGCTGCCGGAGCTGTTCTGCGGGTTCCCGCGCCGGCGCGGCGAACCGCCGACCGCCTATCCGGTCGCGTGCCTGCCGCAGGCGTGGGCGGCCGGTGCGCCGTTCATGATGCTGCAGGCGTGTCTCGGCGTGAGCGTCGACGCGGCGCGCCACGAGGTGCGGGTCGAGCGCCCGGCGCTGCCCGAAGGCGTCGACTGGCTGCGCATCGACGAACTGCGCGTCGGCGACGAAACGGTATCGCTGACGTTCCGGCGCGTCGACGGCCAGGTGGTCGCGTCGGCGGAGCAGCCGGGGCGGGTGAAGGTGGTCGCGGTGCTGTAGCGCATGCGGCTGCACGGACGTTGCGCGATGTCGTGCCACGTCCGCGCGCAGCGGCATAGAATCGTGACATGACCCTTGAACGATGGCGGAGGCACCTACGATGACGACCGACAACCGGCCCGACGACGGCGAGCAGAAGAAGCTCGAGAACCTGGAAGCGGCGGTCGACCACCTGCACAAGTCGATCGAGTCGCAGAGCATCGCGGCTGGCGCGGCGAAGGGCATCCTGTTCAGCCTGATCGAAACGCTCGGCGCGCTGATCGGCGATCCCGACCTGCCCGAACATGCGCGCTCCGGGTACGAGGCGCTGCGCGACAAGGCGAGCGAATTGCGCCGCGGGCTCGACCGGCATTGACGAAGCGGCAGCCGGCGTCGGCCGCGTGGCCAGCGCCGGCGCTGCCCAATCCTGCACGGCGCGCACAAAACCCCGTGCGCTCAATGAGTTAGCCGGCCGGTGCGCAGGATATCCACAAGCTTGCCAACACAATCTGTGGAGAACTGGCCGGCCCCCGACCGGCCGCGCAATGGGCGCCGGGAGGCCGCACACGATGACGCGTCATTGACCTGTCTGGCCCGATCTACTGAATCCCCTTTTGTATCAGGATGTTACGCGTCACATTGGTGGAATATCCACAGGCTTGCCAACAAAATCTGTGGATAAGTCTGACGTGATTGCTTCCTGATGGTTGAGGATCCGCCGCGCGGCGGCCGGTGCGTCGAAGCCTTTGCGCACGGGCTGCCCGCTGCGTGCGTCGGCGCGGTAATTCGTGCGCGATCAACGGGTTAGGCCTCGGGTACCCAGGATATCCACATCCTTGCCAACACAATCTGTGGACAAGCAGGGCCGCATCATTCGACCGGCGCAGTGTCGGCCGCCTCCGCGACGATCCAGTCGCGAAACAGCGTCATCGCCGGCGTGAGCAACACAATCTGTGGACAAGCAGGGCCGCATCAATCGACCGGCGCAGTATCGGCCGCTTCCGCGACGATCCAGTCGCGAAACAGCGTCATCGCCGGCGTGAGCGGCTTCGACTTCAGCGACGTGAGCCAGTAGCCGCCCGCGCGCACGTCGATGTCGAACGGCCGCGCGAGCAGGCCGAGCTGCAGTTCGCGCGCGAACATGCAGGCTGGCGCGAGCGCGATGCCGGCGCCCTGCATCGCGGCCTCGACCATCAGCCGCGACGAATCGAACACGGGCCCGTTCACCGCCCACGGTTCGAGCGGCGCGGCGTCGAACCAGCCGAGCCATTCGTCGGTGCGGTACGAGCGCAGCAGCGTTTCGTTCGCGAGATCGGCCGGCCGCGCGAGGCGCCGCGCGATCTCCGGCGCGCACAGCGCGGTGAGCGGGGCGTCGAGCAGCCGCTCGTTGCGCGTCGCCGGCCAGTTGCCTTCCCCGAAGCGGATCGCGAAATCGAGACCCTCGGCCGCGAGGTCGACGACGTTGTTGTGGGTCCGCAGCCGCAGCTCGACGAACGGGTGCGTGTCGCCGAAGCGCTTCAGCCGTGGCATTAGCCAACCTATGGCAAAGGTGCCGACCGCGCCGAGCGTCAGCACTTCGTGGAAGCGCCCGCCGTCGAACTGCTTGAGCACGGTTTCGATCCGGCTGAATGCGTCGCTGAGCACCGGCAACAGCGCGCGCCCTTCGTCGGTGAGCCCGAGGCCGCGCGGCAACCGGGTGAACAGCGCACAGCCGAGCCGCTCCTCGAGCGAGCGCACCTGCTGGCTCACGGCCGCCTGGGTCACGCTCAGCTCGAGGCCGGCGCGCGTGAAGTTCAGGTGGCGCGCCGACGATTCGAACGCGCGCAACGCATTGAGCGGAAGATGAGGGCGGAGCTTCGTCATAAGAATTTCTTTTGTCAGCGCTCAATTATCGTTGCTTGTCAGGCAACCGTAAAGTCACGATAGTGCTGTCTCGCCGGCCGGCCGTTCTGCCTCCATTCCACCACGAGAGACACCCCATGACCTACTCATCGCAACGTCGAACCCTGTTGCTGGCCGCCGCGACGGCGCCGCTCGTCCTGACCGTCAGCGCGTGCGCGTCGCCGCCGGCTGCCGGGCAGGACGTTTCGTCCGCGACGTCGTTTGCCGCGCTCGAGCGCGCGGCGGGCGGCCGTCTCGGCGTGTGCGCGATCGACACCGCGGGCGGCCGGCGCGCGCAGCATCGCGCGGACGAGCGCTTCCCGTTCTGCAGCACGTTCAAGGCGATGCTGAGTGCGGCGGTGCTCGCGCAGAGCGTCGAGCGTCCGGGGCTGCTGCAGCAGCGCGTGACGGTTGCGCAGTCCGATCTCGTGAACTACTCGCCGGTGTCGGGCAAGCATGTCGGCACCGGGATGACCGTCGCCGAGTTGTGCGAGGCGGCGATCCAGTACAGCGACAACTCGGCCGCGAACCTGGCGATGAAACTGATCGGCGGGCCGGCGGCGGTGACCGCGTTTGCACGTTCGATCGGCGACGACACGTTCCGGCTCGATCGCTGGGAGACCGAACTGAACACTGCGTTGCCGGGCGACCCGCGCGACACCACGACGCCGGCCGCGATGGCCGCGAGCCTGCGCGTGCTCACGCTCGGCGACGCGCTGCCGCCCGCGCAGCGTGCGCAGCTCGTTGCCTGGCTGCGCGGCAACAAGGTCGGCGACAAGCGGATTCGCGCGGGCGTGCCGGCCGGGTGGCAGGTGGCCGACAAGACCGGCACCGGCGACTACGGGACGACGAACGACGCGGGCGTGATCTGGCCGCCGTCGCGCGCGCCGATCGTGCTGGCCGTGTATTACACGCAGACGCGTGCCGATGCGCAGGCGAAGGACGACGTGATCGCGGCTGCCGCGCGCATCGCGGTCGCGACGTTCGCGTGAGCGGGCGGCGCGGCGTGCGTTCATCGATGAATGGACGGATCGATGAAGCGATGTGTCGATGAATGCACGCCGTGCTGCAGTCGTGACCGGCATATCGAAACGTTGTGCGATCAACGACTTAGGTCATGCATGCTCAGGATATCCACATCCTTGCCAACAAAAATTGTGGACAAGCCCGCGCGCGGCCGCGTTCATCGCGCAGCGGGCGCGGCGCCGGCGTGCGTCAGGCTTGCCTGCCCGGTTCGAAGCGGTACGGACAAAACCTTTCGGATCAAGCGCTTGTGCGTGGTATGCGCAGGCTATCCACACGCTTGCCAACACAATCTGTGGACAAGCGGCGTGGCGCGCGCGACATGCGGTCCGTCGCGTCGCGCGACGATGCGTGAACGGCACATCGCATGGCCGGTTGCCCCATTCGAAGCGGCGCGGACAAAGTCTTACGGATCAAGCGCTTGATCGCGGTATGCGCAGGCTATCCACATGCTTGCCAACACAATCTGTGGACAAGCCCGCCCGATGTTCAGCCATGCCGATCGTCGACCGAGGGCCAGCGTGCGAACGCGAATACCCACAGCATGATGAAGTTCAGGACCGGGACGAACATCGTCAGGATCCACCAGCCTGAATGCCCGGTACGCCGAACGATGCGGACATACGGATAGACGACGATCGCGACGAGCACGAGCGAGACGATCAACTGCCCTGCGGTGAAGTGTTCCATGGTCTTCCTCGGAATGATGTGTCGTTGTCCGATGCGGGCGCAACGGCCGGCCCGTGGTGCCGCAGCGTGAAGTCGCGCGATGCGTGGCGCGTGCGGCTCGTGTGATCGTGACGCGTGGCATGTGCGGGCGTCAAGCGGCGGGCAGGGTGCCGCTGTCGCGCCGGATCGTCCGTCTGCGCGCGAGGGCGAACCGCGTGCTGCCGCAACGGTGACGCGGCGCATGAATCATTGGCCGATCAACGGGTTAGCCGATGCGTGCGCAGGATATCCACAAGCTTGCCAACAAAATCTGTGGGTAAGTGGTGCGACGATCGCATCGCACACCATTGGGGCATCGACGTGGCATCGTGATGCGAAGTGCGGCGAACCGGCGCGTGTGACGGCCCGGCGCGCGCCGCGTCTGCATCACGCGTGCCAAAGTCCGTCGGATCAACGGCTTAGCGTTGCGGTGCGCAGGATATCCACAAGCTTGCCAACATTTTCTGTGGAGAAGTCCGCATGGCGATCGCGCGGTGCGGCACATCGTGCAAACCGTGCGCCGCACCGATACGCGCGCCGGCTCACGCGGTACAAACGCCCGCCACGGCGACTTTCTGGAACAGGTGTGGGCTCGCGACGGCGGACGACGGATAGGCCGACAGTTTCGCGACGAACGCCGGATGCGTGAAGGCCGCGCGAAACGCGTCGGTCGATTCCCAGATCGCATAGTTGAAGTAAGTCGGACTGTCGCCGAGCGCGCGATGAAGCTGGGTCGAAATGAATCCGGGCTGTCGTTTCATGAATTCGGCGTCGTCCTTCCACACGGCCAGGAAATCCGCCTCGTCTGCCGGATCCAGCGTGAAGACATTGACGAGGACGACGGGTTGTGCGTCGATGCCGAGCTGTTGCTGGATCGGAAAGTTCGGGTCCATCGGTTTGAAATGGGGCATGGGGTACTCCTGTCGGTAATGGGTCGATGGCGCGATCACGCCTGCCCGTTCGGCGCATGCGCGCCGGACATCGTCGACAGCACGCGAATCGCCGCATCGAGATCGGCCGAACTGAATTGACCGGAGATGTCGCGGACATGCTGTTGCCATTGCTCGATCACCGCCTGGTAGGCCGCGGCCCCGCGCGCGGTCAGCGCATACAGCGGAGAGCGCTTGTGCGTCGGGTTCGGCAGCGGCTGCACGAGGCCTTCTTCCACGAGCACGTTGATCTGTTTCAGGACGGCCTGCCGCGTGATACCCATGGCGTCGGCGATCTGCGGGATGTTCGGGGCTTCCGGCGCCATCGAGATGGCGCCCAGCACCTGCCAGCGCGCGCTGGTCAGGCCGTGCGGCGCGGCAAAGGTATTGCCCCATTCGATCAGCAGGCCGTTCAGCCGGAAGACGGACAGCGCGACGGCAGTCAACTTGGCGGATTTCGTCATGGTCGGGATGCGCGATGAATTGACAACTAATTTACGTAATGGGTAACTGGTTGTCAAGTTGACGATGGCGTGCCACGGCTGGAGAGGGGCGTGGCGGCTCGGGGGAGGGATCGGTACGCGATGTCGCGTCGAGGCGAGCGCCCGCTCGACGCGGGTTGGTGCATTCGCTGCGCACGAGCGCCAAACCCTTTCGGATCAATGGCTTGCTGCCGTTAGCGGCCGGTTGTCCACAAGCTTGCCAACACAATCTGTGGAAAAGCCGCCCGTCGGGCGTGTGTCAGGCCGGCACCGGAAAGCGCATCGTCACGGTCAGCCCGCGCCCGCCTTGCGTCGTGCCGAGCGCGACGGTTGCGCGATGCTGTTCGGCGATCCGCTTGACGATCGACAGCCCGAGCCCGCTGCCCGACGCCGTGACCGCCTGCGCGCCTTCGCCGCGATAGAAGCGCTCCCACACGTCCGTGCGCTCGGCTTCCGGAATGCCGGGGCCGTCGTCGGCGACTTCGAGCACGGGCGTCGCGCCGTCGAGACGCGCGGACACGTCGACGCGCGCGCCGACGCCTGCGTAGCGGATCGCGTTGTCGACGAGGTTGTTCAGCAGCACGCGCAACGTGTCGATGTTGCCGGCGGCCATCACCGGCGACGACACGATTGCGCCGAGGTCGATGCGGTGCGCATCCGCGACGCGCGTGCGGTCGGCGACCACCGAGCGGCACAGCGCGGCGAGATCGACGGGGGCGGAGGCCGCGGCGGACGCCTGCGCGTCGGGTTCGAGGCGCGCGAGTGTCAGCAATTGTTCGGCGAGGTGGCCGAGGCGTGTCGTGCCCGCATGGATCTGCGCGAGGATCTGCTCGCGTTCGTCGGCCGTCGACGCGCGCCGCAGCAATTGCGACTGGATCGACAGCCCCATGATCGGCGTGCGCAATTCGTGCGCGGCATCGGCGATGAAGTGCCGCTGCAGCGTGAACGAACGGTCGAGTCGCGCGAGCAGGTCGTTGATCGCTTCGGCGAGCGGGCGGACCTCGTTCGGCATCGACGCGACGTCGACCGGCTCGAGATTGTTCGCATTCCTGCGCTTCAGGCCGGCCGCGATCGTGCGCAGCGGCCGCAGCCCCGCGCCGATGCCGAACCACAACCCGATCGCGAGCACCGGCAGCATCGAGAACACCGGCCACAGCAAGTGCACCGCGATGCCCGCGATCGCTTCCCAGCGCGCGTGGCGCGCCTGCGCGAGCCGGATCGTCGTGCCGCCGCGTTCGGTCACGTAGGTGCGCCACGGCTGGCCGCCGACGTCGACGCTGCCGATGCCCGTCTGCGCGGGCGGCGGCAGCGCGGACTTGCGATCGGTCGAATAGACCAGCGTGCCGTTGCGCCAGACCTGCAGCAGCACGGCGTCGGGATCGCCGGCCTCGAATTCGTGCTTGCCGTCGCCATGATTGCGGAACGACAGCTCGCCGTTCGGGCCGACGGCGATCTGCTTCGACATGCTGCGCATCTGGTCGTCGAGGAGATCGTCGAGCTCGCGCAGCGCGCCCCAGTAGGTGCCCGCGCTTGCGACCAGCCCGATCACGCACGCGGCCGGCAGCAGCCACGTCAACAGGCGCCGCCGCAGCGATGCGCTGCGCCAGCGCGCGATCGCGTGTTGCAGACGCGTCATGCGCCGTCACCGATCCGGTAGCCGACGCCGCGCACCGTGCGGATCATGTCGTGGCCGAGTTTTTTGCGCAGGTTGTGGATGTGCACCTGCACCGCGTTGCTCTCGATTTCCTCGCCCCAGCTGTACAGCCGTTCCTCGAACTGTTCGCGCGAGATCACGGCGCCGGGGTCGCGCATCAGTTCGTGCAGCAGCACGAACTCCTTCGGCGACAGCGTGACTTCTTCGTCGTTGAGCCAGACCAGATGCTTGACCGGATCGAGCCGCAGCGGGCCGATCGCGAGCGTCGTCTGCGCGCGCCCTGCGTGGCGGCGGTTGACGGCGCGAATGCGGGCGAGCAGTTCCTCGAGCGCGAACGGCTTGACGAGGTAGTCGTCGGCACCGCTGTCGAGGCCGGCGATGCGGTCCGGCACGCCGTCGCGCGCGGTGATGATGATCGCGGGCAGGGTTTCGTCGCGGCGGCGCAGCGACGCGAGCACCGACAGGCCGTCGCGGTTCGGCAGCCCGAGGTCGAGCAGCAGCAGGCCGTAGCCGGTCGAGCGCAGCGCGAGCGTCGCGGCGTCGCCGTCCTTGACCCAGTCGACCGCGAAGCCTTCCTGTTTGAGGCCCTGTTCGAGCCCGCTGCCGATCAGCGGATCGTCCTCGACGAGCAGTACGCGCATGGATTCGTGTCTGTTGGCGGGCACGGGCGCCCGGGGTTCCCATGATAAGCGCAGGTGTCTTAGGCCGAGCTTAAACACGGGCGCCTGCGTGCGTTCGCGCACCGGAACGTTGCGACGGCATGCCGCGGCGCACGGTCTTCAGCTTTGCTTAATCTTACGGTCCGTAATCTGAGGCCGTCGCGTTCAACGGAGCGCGGCGCACTCGAAAAAATGGAGGAACGAGATCATGAAACACCTGACGAGAATCCTGGCGGTCGCGCTTGCCGTGCTGCCCGCCGCCGTCTACGCGCAATACACGGGGCCGTCCACGCTGACCACGACGACCGTGAAGGAACTGCTCGCGAACGGCAAGGACGACCAGCACGTGCAGTTGCAGGGGCGCATCGTCAAGCATGCCGGCGGCGAGGACTACGAGTTCGCCGATGCGACGGGCACGATCCGCGTCGAGATCGACCACAAGCTGTGGGCGGCCGGCCAGCCCGTCAGCGACAAGAACGAAGTGAAGCTGACCGGCGAGTTCGAGCGCAAGTGGTCGGGCAAGGTGAAGGTCGACGCCGATCACGTCGAAGTGCTGCGCTGACCGGTGCACCGGTGCATACGGGGCCGGTGATACCATGGACGACCGGTTCCCGTTCTCACCAAGATGGCTGCCAATTTCGATGAACTCGCGTCCCGGATCCGGGCGCAATTTTCCGAACTGAGCCCGCAATTCCAGGCGGGCGCTGCATTTCTGCTCGATCATCCCGACGAGGTCGCCACCTCGTCGATGCGCAAGGTCGCGCAGCGCGCGCAGGTTCAACCCGCATCGCTCGTGCGGCTCGCGCAGCAATTCGGTTTCCCCGGCTGGAACGAGCTGCGCGACCTGTGCGTCGCGCGCGTGCGCACGCGTCCCGAGCCGCTCACGCAGCGTGCGCGTTCGCTCGTGCGGCCCGACGCGAAGGCGTCGCTCGCGCACGACCTGCTTGCCGCACAGCAACACAATCTTGCCGCCACCGCCGCACAGAACGGGCACGCGCTCGCGGACGCCGCGAAGCTGATCCGCAAGGCTTCGCACGTGCATGTCGCGGGGTTCCGGTCGTGCTATCCGGTTGCGTTCGGTTTCGTGTACGGCTACCGGCTGTTCCGGCCGACCGTGTCGTTGCTCAACGGTGTCGCCGGCTCGCTCGAGATGGAGTTGCGCACGATCGCGAAGCAGAGCGTGACCGTGATCATCAGTTTCGCGCCGTATTCGGCGGAAGCGACGCGCGTCGCGCAGGCGGCGAAAGCGCAGGGCAGCAAGATCGTCGCGATCACCGACAGCGCGGTGTCGCCGATCGCGCTGCATGCGGACGCGCAGCTGATCTTCACGCACGACAGCCCGTCGTTCTTTCCGTCACTGGTCGCCGCGCATGCGATGGCCGAGGCGCTGGTCGCGCAGTTGCTGGCGCTCGAAGGCAGCGATGCGATCACGGCGCTCGAGCGCACGGAAGCGGAACTGCATGCGAAGGGCGCGTATGTCGTGTAGCCGCACGCGCGGCTTCGCCCGTCTTCCGCTCCCGTTTTCTCGTTGATCCGACGTAACCGATGACGTTCACCTACGACGTGACCGACGCCGGCGACGTGAACGTCCGCAAGCAGATCGCGGCGCCGCTCGTCCGGTTCAACGAAAGCCGGGCCGGCCCGGCCGACTTCCGGCCGCACACCGCGCCGCGCGCGGGGCCCTGACATCCGCATCGATATTTCATCGCGAGCTGAACCGTCGCGGTACCGCGCGCGCGTATGCTGACGTCTCCATTCCGAGGAGACATCAATGTCCGATTCCAACGTGCAGTTCCGCCAGGCCGAAACCTTCCGCGCGCTGCACACGCGCCCCGGCGCGTTCATCATCCCGAACCCGTGGGATGCCGGGTCCGCCCGGCTGCTCGCGATGGCCGGCTTCGAATCGCTCGCCACCACGAGCGCCGGTTTCGCGTTTTCGAGAGGGCGGCCCGACAACGCGATCGGCCGTGACGAAATGCTCGCCCACATCGCCGAGATCGTCGCGGCGGGCGGCCTGCCGGTCAGCGCCGATCTCGAGAACGGCTTCGGCGACGCGCCCGACACGGTCGCCGAGACGATCCGCCTGGCGGCCGGCGCCGGTGCGGTGGGCGGCTCGATCGAGGATGCGACCGGCCGCGCCGACGCACCGATCTATTCGTACGACGCGGCGGTCGAGCGCATCGCGGCGGCGGTCGACGCGGCGCGCGCGCTGCCGTTTCCGTTCACGCTGACCGCGCGCTGTGAAAACTACCTGCACGGCCGCCACGACCTCGCCGACACGATCGCGCGGCTGGTCGCGTACCGCGACGCGGGCGCCGACGTGCTGTACGCACCGGGCGTGACCGATCCCGACGACATCGCGGCGCTCACGCGCGCGGTCGGCGTGCCGGTCAACGTCGTGATGGGGCTGCAGGGCGGGTTGCTGAGCCTCGAGGCGCTCGCGGCGCTCGGCGTGAAGCGCGTCAGCGTCGGCGGCGCGCTGGCGCGGGCCGCATTCGGCGCGTTCCTGCGCGCCGCGACGGAAATGGCGCGCGACGGCACGTTCACGTTCACGCAGGCGGCAGTGCCGGGGCGCGACCTCAATCGCTGGTTTTCGGCGCCGGACAATTCGCCCGTTCAGTTCGAACAATAAGGGCCGGTAAAACGTGGGAACGTTTCCAGCCGAAAACTGATTGACGGTAATCAATCGAAACCGCTGCCGATTTGAAGTTCGATGACGGCGCGAAAACCATCGATTATTCTCCGTATTCCGGCGGGGCGACCGGAACCGGCACGCAAGCCGCGCCGGTTCTGGCGTCAGCCGCCCGCCACGCGAACCGGTGCCGCGTATTGTTGCGATTTTCCGGTCGCTGTTTTTTTTGGTATTCGGTAGTTGCCGGTTATTTATTGGATTGGTAATCTGCCGCATATCCGAATGACCTGCCAGCGGGCCGACGGAAAATGAATATATAAAAAATCGAGAGAGCGATGACGATCCGAGAAAATCACCGCAGTGGCGTTCGCATCGGCGATGTCGTGACGCTGAAAACCGGCGGGCCGCGCATGACCGTCACCTACGCGGGGCCGGTCGTGTTCGACGATGCCGACTGGCTGATCTGCCAGTGGTTCGACGACAGCGGCCACTTCCGGCAGGAAATGTTTCATCACGAAACGGTGGTGCCCGAACCGCGCGCGATTTCCGCCGGGCGCGTCCGCGTGCGCATGCAGGGGCACCGCTACCGGTCGGCCGCCTGACGCCGGATCCCCGTATCCCCGTATCCCCGGATCCCCGAGTCCGTTACGGCGCGGCGCCGCGTGCCGCCCGTGTGCTGCTGCGTCGCAGCAGCCTGCCACGGCGGCACCGCCGCGACATCCACGACATTTCACGTCAACCCGAAACATGCGGCGGCCCGGCGCGCCGATACTGCACGCATGAACCCAACCCATCCGATTGCCGCGGTCACGCACCGCGATCCCTACCCGTATTACGCGACGCTCGTCGACGGGCCGCCGCTTGCGTTCGACGCCTCGCTCGGCCTGTGGGTCGCGAGCCGGGCAGCGAGCGTGACGGCCGTGCTCGGCCACCCGGCGTGCCGCGTCAGGCCGCTCGATGCGCCGGTACCGCCCGCGTTGCGCGGGTCGACGGCGGGTGCGCTGTTCGGCGAACTGGTGCGCATGAACGACGGCGCATTGCGGCACGACGTGCCGAAACAGGCGCTGCGCGCGGCGTTCGCGCCGATAGATGCGCACGCGTTGCGCGAACGGGCCGCCCAACTCGCCGGCAGCCGGCTGCGCGCGCCGTATGACGCCGATGCATTGAACGCGTGGTGCCTGACGGTGCCCGTTTGCGCGGTCGCCGATCTGCTCGGCTTCGACCGCGCGCAACTCGACGATATCGCCGCGCTGGTCGTCGACTTCGTCGCCGCGCTGTCGCCGCTGTCGGACGACGCGGCGCTGGCCCGCGCGAGCGAAGCCGCGCGGCAACTGCTCGACCGCATGACGGAACGCGTCGCGCGCACGTGTGCGCAGGACGGTTCACTCGTCGCGGCGGTTCAGCAGGCGGCCGGCGCCGCGGGCTGGCACGCGAGCGGCGCGCTGGTCGCGAATCTCGTCGGGTTGTTGTCGCAGACGTGCGAGGCGACGGCCGCGTGGCTCGGCAACGTGCTGGTCGCCTGGGACGACACGGACGACACGGACGACACGGACGACGAACGCGCGATGCCGGATACGGCCGCCGTCGATGCATTCGTCGCCGAGGTCGGCCGATTCGATGCGCCGGTGCAGAACACGCGCCGCTTCGTCGCGTCGCGCACGACGATCGACGGCGTGACCGTCGATGCCGGTGCGGCCATCCTGGTCGTGCTCGCGGCGGCGAACCGCGATCCGGCCGTGCATCGCGAGCCGCACCGATTGCTGCCGGGCCGCGCGCCGGGGCCGAACTTCGGGTTCGGCACGGGGCCGCACGGCTGTCCGGGCGAGCGGATCGCGCGGGCGGTGACGGCGGGGGCGTTTGCGGCGTGGTTGCGCGCGGGCGGTGACGCGCCGCGCGACAGGCTGGTGTGGGACTACCGGGCCTCGACCAATGTCAGGATGCCGAAGTTCGGCGCGGCGAGGTAAGCGGAGCGGCGGGACTGCCTAGCGGCAACCTTGCTTCTCGGCCCATTGTTGCTGGGCGGCGACGCGGCGCTGCACGCGTTCGACGAGACCGGTCGAGAAGGTCCGCATGCTGATGCCGCGGCGCTTCGCGAGGATGGTTTGCGCGACGTCGGTTTGCGGGTTCGGCTGGCATGCCCAGTACAGCGTCATCAGCCAGCCGATGCCCGTCCACGCGAACAGCGCGTTGAACATCGCGATCGTCAGCTTGTCGTGCCGGCCGCGCCGGTCGGCGACGATGGCCGGAAGAAAATAGAGCGCGATCGCTGCGACCGAACCGGCCACCTGAATCAGGACTGCGTGTTCCATGTTGCTGCTCCATCCGAACTGCAATGAGGCCGATTGTCGCGCTTTTTCCGTTCGTGTGCCGGCAATTGATTGTTGCGTTTTCAATAACGATCAGCGCATGGCGACGTCCTCCGGCTGCACTTCGTTGCTCAACGCGAAACCTTCGTCGAGCCAGCCCGTGACGCCGCCGATCATCAGCTTCACCGGGCGGCCGAGGCGCGCGAGCCGGATTGCCGCGCGCGCGGCGCCGTTGCAGTGCGGGCCCGCGCAGTACACGACGAACAGCGTGTCGGCCGGATGGTCGGCGAGCTTGCCGGCGACGATCTTGCGGTGCGGCAGGTTGCGCGCGCCGGGCACGTGGCCGGCGGCAAACTGCTCCGGACCCCGGACGTCCAGCAGCACGAAATCCGGCGCGCCGGACGCAAGTGCATCGTGGACGTCCCAGCAATCGGTCTCGAAGCGCAGCGATGCTTCGAAGTGCGCGAGGGCGGTGGCGCTGTCGGCGGCGGTGACGTCGGTGACGTATGACATGAAAGGCGCTCCTGAAGGACGGCGCGGAATGCGCCGGAATGAAGGGCAGTATCGCGGTTCGGCGGCCGTCGCGGCAGTGGCGCGATCGACAAGTTCCGGTAACATCGCGCCATGCACAATCATCTCGTCGTCGCGCTCGCCTACGATCGCCTCTGCACCTTCGAGTTCGGCTGCGTGGTCGAACTGTTTGCGCTCGAACGCCCGGAACTCGGCGTCGACTGGTATCGCTTCGCGGTCTGCGCGAGCGAGCCCGGGCCCGTGCGCGCGGCGGGCGGCATCACGGTCGCCGCGCCGTACCGGCTCGCGATGCTCGATCGCGCGGACACCATCGTGATTCCCGGCTGGCGCGATCCGGACGAGCTGCCGCCGGAGCCGCTGCTGAAGAAGCTGCGTGCCGCGCATCGTCGCGGCGCGCGGCTCTGTTCGATCTGCTCGGGCGTGTTCGTGCTCGCGGCGGCCGGCGTGCTCGACGGGCTCACCGTGACGACGCACTGGCGCTACGCCGAGCGCCTGCAGGCGCGCTATCCGGCGCTGCGCGTGAATCCCGATGCGCTGTACGTCGACGAAGGGCAGATCGTCACGTCGGCCGGCTCGGCGGCGGGGCTCGACATGCTGCTGCATCTCGTGCGCCGCGATCATGGCGGCGCGATCGCGAACCGCGTCGCGCAGCGCCTCGTGCTGCCGCCGCATCGCGACGGCGGCCAGGCGCAGTTCGTGCCGCGCCCGGTCGCGCCGGGCGGCAGCGACCGGCTCGCTAAGCTGATCGACTGGATGCGCGCGCACGCGGCCGAGCCGCACACGCTCGCGTCGCTGGCCGCGCAGGCCGCGATGAGCACGCGCACGCTGCAGCGGCAGTTCGCGGATGCAACGGGGATGTCGCCGCTCGCATGGCTGATCCGCGAGCGCGTGAACGTCGCGAAGGACATGCTCGAAGCGCATCCCGGGCTGTCGCTCGCGCAGATTGCCGCGCGCGCCGGGTTCGGTTCCGAGGAGTCGTTGCGCAGGCATTTCCGGCGCGTCGCGGCGACGAGCCCGGCTGCGTACCGGCGCGGGATGGATCGTGGTGTGAGGTCCACGGACGCGTGAGCGTCTTTTCGCGCAGCGGCGGCACCGGTCCGTCGTTCGCTTCTTGTCGACTTCGAGCACGCGTAAGATGGCGATCGCCGTGCGGCGACCGTAGATGCGGCGCCGCCATTCCCGCTCGCAACGACAACGACAACGACAACGACAAGGACAATCATCATGGGCCTGCTGGGCAAGCTGTTCGGAAAGAAAACGCGTGACGAAGCGGCAGCGCCTGCGCGTGCCGCGCACGACGCAGGCGGAGCGTCGGAAGCAACGGCAGTATCCGACGATACGAACGAACAAGGCGGCCCCGACATCGCGCCGGAACTCGCGCCCGCGCTGACCGCATTCCAGGCCGGCCGGCACGAGGATGCGATCGCGGCCGCCGCACCGCACGCGGAGCGGCTGGCCGATGCGGCGCGCCTGTGCGCGCTGTCGTACTCGGCGATGAAGCGTTACCGGGAAGCTTTTCCGTACTGGCTCGCGCTGTTCGACCACGAGCCGAGCGCGCACAACGCGGTGCAGCTCGCGACGACGTCGGTGATGTGCGACGAAGTGGAGCGCGGCGAAGCGTGGATGCAGAAGGCCGCCGAGGTCAATCACGACACGCACGAGCAGTCCGACGTCGCCGCGCGCGTGAACTTCATTTCGGCGCTGATGCAAAGCGGCCATCTGCGCGAGGCGCTGCCGCATCTCGCGTGGGTGCGCGACGTGTACGGCCACGTGCGGATCACCGATTCGACTTTCCTCTACATGCGCGGCATTCCGTTCTTTTCGTCGTTCCTCGAGAACAGTCTCGAGATCCTGAAGGCCACGCAGCCGGCCGACGCGCTCGCGCCGTGGTACGGCGAACTGAAGGGCAAGCTCGACGAAGAAGGCGAAGCGCAGCTTGCCGCGTGGGTCGGTCGGTTGCCGGCATGACCGGCCGGTTCATCGCGCGTCGCGACGCCGGCCGCGTCCTGCCGGCGCGGCGTCGCGGCGCGCATGCTCAGCGCGTGTTGGTGTCGCGCGCGGTTCGCTTGATGCACGCGATCCGGTACACGCCGTCCTCGACTTCGACGCCATGCGTGTCGTGCGTGAAGCCGGGGAAGCGCAGGTCGTACTGCTCGAGCGCCTTCAGGTAGCCGAGCAGCGGGCCGTCGGCCGGCCCCGCGTTCTCGCCGGGCATCAGCAGCGGAATGCCGGGCGGATAGGGCACCACGCCCGTCGCGACGGTGCGGCCCGCCATCTCGGCGAGCTCCAGCATTTCGATGTCGTTGTGCACGAGATGCTCGTACGCCTCGGCCGGGCTGAAGTCGGGCTGCGGCAGCGTCGAGAAGCCGCGCGACATCATCTCGGTCGTCTTCAGGTCGCTCATCGCGCTGAACATCAGGTCGCACAGATCGCGCAGGCCGAGCGTGCCGTAGCGATCCGGATAGCGTGCGACGAGCTCCGGCAGCGCCTGCTCGAGCGGCGCGTTCGCATCGTAGTCGCGCTTGAAGTCGAGCAGCGTGTTGACGAGCGTGCCCCACTTGCCCTTCGTCACGCCGAGCGAGAACAGGAACAGGATCGTGAAGTCGGTCGTCTTCTCGACGACGATCCCGTGCCGGTCCAGGTACGCGGTGACGACCGACGCGGGAATGCCGACCGGCATCAGCCCGCCATGCGGCGCGACGCCCGGCGTGACGATCGACACCTTGATCGGATCGAGCATGCAGTAATCGTCCTCGATCTCGCCGAAGCCGTGCCATGTCTCACCCGGATGCAGCACCCAGCATGACGGATCGGTGGCGAGCAGCGTTTCGTCCGCTTCATGGAAGCGCACGCGCCGGCCCGTCTTGCGATCGACCACGGTGTCCGGCTGCCAGCCGTTGAAGAACCAGTCGTTGTTCTCCTCGCATTCCGCATGCAGCCGCGCGAGCATCCGGCGGAACGACACGGCCTCGCGGATCGCGTCGGTGGTCAGCGCCTCGCCGCCTGGGCCGTCCATCATCGCGGCGCTCACGTCGTTCGACGCGATGATCGCGTAGTTCGGCGAGGTCGACGCATGCATCATGTACGCCTCGTTGAAGCGTGCGTGCTCGATCGGGTTGCGGCCGTTGCGGACATGGATGAACGACGCCTGCGACAGCGCGGCGAGCAGCTTGTGCGTCGACTGGGTCGCGAACACGGTCGGCTTGCTCGCGTCGTGCTGCGACGGATCGCCGTGCATCGCGTGACGGTCGCGGTAGATCGGGTTGAAGCGCGCGTAGCCGTACCACGCCTCGTCGAAATGCAACCGGTCGACGCTCTGGCCGAGCAGTTCCTCGATGCGTGCGACGTTGTAGCAGAGGCCGTCGTACGTCGAGTTCGTGATCAGCGCATGCACGGGCGTCGGATCGATGCCGTCGCGGCCGCGCACCAGCGGGTTCGCGTCGATCGCGAGACGCACGGCGGCGGCCGTGAGCCGTTCCGGCATGATCGGCCCGATGATCCCGTAATGGTTGCGCGACGGAATCAGGTAGGTCGGAATCGCGCCGGACATCGTCATCGCATGCTCGGCCGACTTGTGGCAGTTGCGATCGCACAGCGCGACCTGGTTGCGCGTGACGCTCGCCATCAGGATCACGCGGTTCGACATCGACGAGCCGTTCGTCACGTGATACGTGCGGTGCGCGCCGAACACGCGCGCCGCGTAGCGTTCGCTTTCGCCGATCGGGCCCGAGTGGTCGAGCAGCGAGCCGAGCTCGCCGACCGAGATCGACAGGTCCGAGCGGAACAGCGCTTCGCCGAAGAATTCGAAGTACGCGCGGCCGACCGGCGATTTCAGGAACGCGGTGCCGCCCGTGTGGCCCGGCGTGTGCCACGAGTATTCGTACACGCGCGAGAACTGCGCGAGCGCGCGGAACATCGGCGGCAGCACGGTTTCGCGGTAGCGTTCGATCGCGGCGACGATCCGCCCGCCGATGAACGCGGTCGTGTCCTCCAGCATCCAGATGAAGTCGTCGGCCTTGCGCATCGCGTCGACGGGAATCGCCGCCGCGCTCGCGCGGCTCGCGAGCAGGAACACCGGCACCGTCGCATTGCGCGCGCGCATCGCGTCGAGCACGGCCTGCGCGGGCGCGTGACCGGGATCGTTGCCGAGCTCCCAGTTGAGCAGCAGGCACTGGATCGCGGGATCGGCGTCGACCACCGCGCGTGCGTCTTCGGCGGAGGTCGCGATCACGACGTCGACGAGCCGCGTGCGCAATTCTTCGACGAGCGCGGTGGCCGCGCGTCCGGTGGCCGTGCGTTCGTCGATGTCGTGCTGCACGAGCAGCGCCTTCATGCCGAGGCGGCGGAACGCCGGTTGGGTCAAGGAAGCGGTCATGGGTCATTCCCCCGTTTGTTGAGTTGCCGGGATGCCTGCTGCGGCGGCCGGCGAGCGTGCGTGAAGGCGGGCGGCCTCGTGTTGGCCGACGGAGATCCAGAAGGCCGCGACGAGCGCGACGATGGTCACGCCGAGCGCGAGGTAGCGCACCCAGCGCGGCGAGCGGCCGCCCGGATGGACATGGGTTTCCTCGATTTCGCGCTGGCGGTTGATCGACAGCTCGTAGAACACGATCGTCGCGATCACGAAGATCAGCGACCAGCGCGTCTGCTGGCCGTCGGAGCCGACCATCGCCCACAGCGCGTAGACGGCGCCGATCAGGCCGACGATCGTGTAGAAGGTGAACTGGTGCGACGGCATCTTGCCGTAGCCGAGCACCTTGATCGCGATGCACGAGTAGATGTACGGCAGCAGCGTCATGATCACGGCGATCGACGCGATCTTGCCGAACTGCTCGCTCGCGCTCGGCGACATCGTCGCGAGCACCTGCACCGACATGATGACCGCGACGATCGCGAGGCCGGCCGACGGCACGTTCTTCGAGTTGACGCGGGCGAACACGCCGGCGAACAGGCCGTCGTCGGCCGCGGCCTTCGCGGTCTGGCCGACCAGCAGCGTCCAGCCCGCGAGCGAGCCGAGGCAGCCGAGCGCCGCGCAGATCGCGACCGCGTTCGCGGCGGTGTCGCCGAGCGCGAGGCGCGCGGCATCCGCGAACGGCGCGCTCGACGCGAGCAGCGCCTTGTTCGGGATCATCCCCATGATCACGGTCGAGCTGAGCACGTAGCACACGGCCGCGAGCACGACGCCGCCGACGGTCGCGATCGGCACGTTGCGCGACGGGTTCTCGACGACGCCGGCCGACACCGACGCGCTCTCGACGCCGATGAACGCCCACAGCGTGAAGTTCAGCGTCGCGCCGATCGCGCCGAAGCTGCTCGCGCCCGACACGTTCCAGCCGGCGAAGTACACGTCCTTGCTGAACCAGAACCAGCCGAACACGGCCATCCCGAGGATCGGCACGAGCGCGAAGATCGTCGTGACCGACTGCACGCGGCCGACCACGTTCGGCCCGAGGATGTTCGCGTAGGTGAACAGCCAGATCACGAAGATCTGCGCGAGCGCGAACACGAGCGGGTCGTGCAGGACCGGGAAGAAGTGCGTGAGATAGCCGAGGCCGGCGACCGCGAGCCCGACGTTGCCGAGCACGTTCGCGAGCCAGTAGATCAGGTTGGTCTGGTAGCCGATGTACGGGCCGAAGGCCTTGCGCGCATACGCATACGGGCCGCCGGCGGCCGGGTCGATCGCCGCGAGCTTCGCGAACACCAGCGCGAGCGACACGGCGCCGACGACGGTGATCAGCCAGCCGAAGATCGCGATGCCGCCGGTGGCGGCGAGGTTCGCGGGCAGCATGAAGACGCCGGAGCCCATCATGTTGCCCGCGACCATCAGCGTGGCGGGGATGACGCCGATTTTCGGCGCGGCGGTCGCGGCTGGCGCGGCGGCGGAACGGGAGGAGGACGAGCTGGCATCGGACATGCGAGGCTCCTTGAATGGTCGTGATGCGGTTGAGGTGGCGCGGCCCGGCGCCGGTCGACGATTCCGGAATGGATCGTCGTTTTATTGAACGACAGCATCTTATCTCTTAATGAAGCTTGAATAAGGGTAAGCGAGGCAATTTAATATCTTGAATATTGACGACGATCATTGAAAACGGTGAAACGATTTGGCGCGGCTGAATGGGGGCGCGCCGGGCCGGGCGGCCTGCCTGGGCTGTCCGGCCCGTGCTCCGGGGTGAAGGCGAGATGCGGGGCAGGTTGAACGGATAATCGATTTTTGCCGAACCGGTTAATTCAATTTACGGGCTGAATGAGTCGGTAAGCCCTGATTGGATTAGTCGGTTATTATCGAGCGCTCGAAATGCGCTCGCCCGCGCCATTGATTACTTCTACCGAACGGTGATTCCGATGACGATGCTGCCTTCCCGCCTGCCGCTGATCCAGGCTCCGATGGTCGGTTCCCTGAGCCCGCTGACGATTGCGGTCTGCGAGGCGGGCGGGCTCGGCTCGCTCGCGTGCGCGGCGCTCGGCCCGCAGCAGTTGCGCGACGAGATCGCGGCGATCCACGCACGCACGCCGGCGCCGTTCAACGTCAACTTCTTCTGTCATGCGCCGCCCGCGCCCGACGCCGAGGTCGACGCGCGCTGGCGCGCGGCGCTGGCCGGCTACTACGCGGAAGCCGGGCTCGATCCGGCCGACGTGAAGGGCGGCCCCGGTCGCGCGCCGTTCGATGACGCGATGTGCGCGGTCGTCGAGGAATTGCGCCCGGCCGTCGTGAGCTTCCATTTCGGTTTGCCGGACGAAGCAGTGCTCGAACGGGTGCGGCGCACGGGCGCGTTGATCGTCTCGTCCGCGACGACCGTCGAGGAAGCGCGCTGGCTCGATGCGCGCGGCGTCGATGCGATCGTCGCGCAGGGCGCCGAGGCGGGCGGGCATCGCGGGATGTTCCTGACCGACGACATCCACGCGCAGCCGGGCCTGTTCGCGTTGCTGCCGCAGATCGTCGATGCGGTGCGCGCGCCGGTGATCGCCGCCGGTGCGATCGCCGATGGCCGCGGCATCGCGGCCGCGTTCGCGCTCGGCGCACGCGCGGTGCAGATCGGCACCGGCTACCTGCTGACGCCGCAGGCCGGCCGCTCGGCGCAGCATCGCGCGGCGCTGCGGGCCGCACGCGACGACGGGACGCGCGTGACCAACCTCTACACGGGCCGCCCCGGACGCGGCCTGCTGACGCGCTTCATGCGCGAGCAGGGGCCGATGAGCGCGCTTGCGCCCGCGTTCCCGCTCGCGACGGCGGCGGTCGATCCGCTGCGCGGCGCGTTCGAGCGGCAAGGGCGCGACGATTTCTCGCTGCTGTGGTCGGGCGAGGCCGCGGCGCTCGCGCGGGAAGAGGATGCCGGGGTGCTGACCCGGCGGCTGTGGGACGACGCGATCGCGTGCGCGGCGGGGTTGCGCGACGCATTCCCGCAGGCCGTTTGAGCGGGTGCGCGACGCGCCGCGGGAAACGGGCCCGAACGGGCCCTGAATACGGCCACGGAAAGCGCCCCGGGGCGGGGGCATCGGCGTATCATCCGGTTTTTCGTCAGCCCTATCCAGGCACCCCACCATGACCTCCGTCGACACTACCCCCGTCCTCGACCATGACAAGCTCGTTACCTTCGTCGAGCGCAAGTGGAACGATGAAATCCTCCACGCACTGACCGACTACATCGCGATTCCCGCGAAGAGCCCCGCCTTCGACCCCGACTGGGCGAAGCGCGGCTATCTCGAACGGGTCGTCACCGATGCCGCGCAGTGGGCCGAACGCCAGCCGGTGAAAGGCCTGAAGCTCGAGATCGTGCGCTTGCCCGGCCGCACGCCGGTGATCTTCTTCGAAACCCCCGCAACCCGCTCGGGCAGCACCGACACGATCCTGCTGTACGGCCACCTCGACAAGCAGCCCGAATTCGACGGCTGGCGCGCGGACCTCGGTCCGTGGACGCCGAAGTTCGAGAACGGCAAGCTGTACGGCCGCGGCGGCGCGGACGACGGCTACGCGATCTACGCGAGCCTCGCGGCGCTCGGCGCGCTCGACGAGCAGGGCGTCGAACGGCCGCGCTGCGTCGGCCTGATCGAGACCTGCGAGGAGTCGGGCAGCTACGACCTGCTGCCGTACGTCGATGCGCTGCGCGACCGGCTCGGCCAGGTGTCGCTCGTCGTGTGCCTCGATTCGGGCGCCGGCAACTACGACCAGATGTGGCTGACGACGTCGCTGCGCGGGCTGGTGTCCGGCGACCTGCAGGTCGAGGTGCTCGAGGAAGGCGTGCACTCGGGCGTGTTCGGCGGCATCGCGCCGTCGAGCTTCCGCGTGATGCGCCAGCTGTTCGAGCGCCTGGAAGACGCGAAGAACGGCAACCTGCTGCCGGGCGTGTTCCATTGCGAGATTCCCGACAGCCGCGTGCGCGAAGCCGACGCGGCCGCCGCGATCCTCGGCGACGCCGTATGGAAGGGGTTGCCGTGGGCATGCGGCGCGGACGGCAAGCCGGTGCTGCCGACCACCACCGATCCGCGCGAGGCGCTGCTGAATTCGACGTGGCGTCCGTCGCTGTCGGTGACGGGCGCGGCCGGCCTGCCGGCGCTCGCCGACGCGGGCAACGTGCTGCGCCCGCGCACCGCGTTCAAGCTGTCGCTGCGCCTGCCGCCGCTGGTCGATGCCGCACAGGCCGTGCAGCAGCTGAAGGCACTGCTCGAACTCGATCCGCCGTACAACGCGAAGGTCACGTTCAAGCCGGATGCGGGCGCCGCGACCGGCTGGAGCGCGCCGGATCTCGCGCCGTGGCTCGCGTCGTCGCTCGACGCCGCGTCGCGCCGCCACTTCGGCGCGGACTGCGCGTACATGGGCCTCGGCGGCACGATCCCGCTGATGAACGTGCTGCAGGCCGGCTTCCCGTCCGCGCAGTTCATGGTGTGCGGCGTGCTCGGGCCGAAGTCGAATGCGCACGGCCCGAACGAGTTCCTGCACGTGCCGTACGCGAAGAAGCTGACCGCGGCGGTGGCGGACGTGATCGCGTCCGCGCGCTGAGCGTTCGCGCCGTCTGTCCCGACCCGACCGGATCCAACCCGACCTGACGGAGCCTTGCCGATGACCGCGCTGCCGACCCCCGATACCGACCCGCTGCGCATGCGCGCCGAACCGCTGCACGCGTTCGTCGCGGCACTCTGGGAGCGGGTCGGCAGCAGCGAGCGCGAGGCACGGCTCGTCGCCGATCACCTGGTCGGCGCGAATCTGGCCGGTCACGATTCGCACGGGATCGGGATGATCCCGAACTACGTCGCGTCGTGGCGGGAAGGGCAGCTGCAATTGAACGGGCACGCGTCGATCGTTCGCGACGGCGGCGCGGTGCTCACCATCGATGGCGGGCGCGGCTTCGGCCAGGTGATCGCATTCGAGGCGATGGTTGAAGGCATCGAGCGCGCGCGGCGCATGGGCATCTGCGCGATCGGGCTGCGCGACGTCCATCACCTCGGCCGCATCGGGCACTGGGCCGAGCAGTGCGCGCGCTCGGGGCTCGTGTCGTTCCATTTCGTCAACGTGCCGGGCGACTTGCTCGTCGCGCCGCTGCACGGCACCGATCCGCGCTTCGGCACGAATCCGTTCTGCGCCGCATATCCGCGCGCGGGGCGGCCGCCGCTGCTGCTCGATTTCGCGACGAGCGCGATCGCGTACGGCAAGACGCGGGTCGCGTACAACCAGGGCAAGCGCGTGCCGGCCGGGTCGCTGATCGATCATCGCGGCCAGCCGACCGACGATCCGGCCGTCATGCACGAGCAGCCGTTCGGCGCGCTGCTGCCGTTCGGGCTGCACAAGGGTTATGCGCTGGCCGCGATGTGCGAGATCTTCGGCGGCGCGCTGGTCGGCGGGCATACGACCTACGGCGACACGCTGCAGAAGACGAGCGCGATCGTCAACGGGATGCTGTCGGTGCTGATCGATCCGGACGCGTTCGATGCGGCCGATGCGCAGCGCGAAGCCGATGCGTTCGTCGAATGGGCGAAGGCGTCGCCGCAGGCGGGCGATGCGCCGGTGCGGATGCCCGGCGAGCCGGAGGCGGCGAGCCGCGCCGCGCGCGGCGTGGACGGCATTCCGGTCGATCGTGCGACGTGGCGGCAGATCCGCGCGAGCGCGGCAGCCGTCGGCTTCGACGACGCGGAACTCGACGTGTGGACACAGCGCTGCACGGAGCCCGCATGAGCTGGCAATCGGAGAAGGCGCACGGCGAGGAGATCGCGTACCGGCTGGCGCCGCTCGGCAAGGTAGAGGTCGCGCGGTTCTTCAGCGGCGCCGCGATGCGGCTCGACGGCGTGATGTTCGGCTTCATGTCGCGCGGGTCGCTGTTCCTGCGCGTCGACGACGTGAACCGTCCCGCGTTCGTTGCGGCGGGGATGGGGCCGTTTTCGTATGAGCGTCCTACGCGCACCGTTGCGCTCGAGGGTTATTACGAAACGCCGGCCGACGTGCTCGAGGATGCGGGCGCGCTGTTCGACTGGTGCCGCGGCGCGTATCGTGCGGCGTTGCTGGCGGGGGCGCCGAAGCGCAAGGCGAAGGTGAAGACGGCGCCGAAGCCGCCTGCGGAGCCGAAGACGGCAGCCGCGTCGACGCCGGCGGCGAAACGGAGTGTGAAGCCGTCTGCGAAAGCATCTGTGAGACCGTCCGCGAAAGCGGCGCCGAAACCCGTTTCGAAACCGGCCACGAAATCCGCGGCGAAGCGCAAGCAACAGTAGCGTCAGCCGCCCATCGTCGCCGCGCCACGATTTACGTTGTCCTGAGTTTACGACTCACGAGGCGCAGAGAGATGCGCCTGATTCCTGACACCCGCGCGGGATGTACGAAAGCATCAACCTTGCAGAACCGGGGGTGTGTCATGCTTCACAACGGCGGCTACGGCGTTTATGATCGGCGCGGATCGCGTCCGCGTCTGGCGCGACCCGCGCCGGCCGTGTCGCCGGCCTCGCGAACGGCGCATCGAAAGCCGCGCGAATGATTCCCCACTCATCGTTCCAGACGGAGACAACCGATGCTCGTCCTGATTCTCGGTTTAGCGATCTTCCTCGGTGTGCATTCGATTCGGATCGTCGCGGACGGCTGGCGATCCGCGACCATCGAGCGGATCGGCGAGAAACGCTGGAAGGGCCCCTATGCGATCGCGTCGATCGTCGGCTTCGTGCTGATCATCTGGGGTTACGGGATCGCGCGCCAGGGCGGGACGCTGCTGTGGGTGTCGCCCGTCGGCGTTCGCCATCTCACCGGCATGCTGACCGCGATCGCGTTCGTGCTGATCGCCGCATCCTACGTGCCGCGCAACCGCATCAAGACGCTCGTCGGCCATCCGATGGTGGCCGGCGTGATGGTATGGGCGATCGCGCACCTGCTCGCGAACGGCACGCTGCACGCGGTCGTGCTGTTCGGCGCATTCTTCGTGTGGTCGCTGGTCGATTTCGTCGTGTGGCGCGCGCGCGATCGTCGCAATGGCGTCCGCTATCCGGCCGGCAGCCTGTCGGGCGATGCCGTGACGATCGGCGCCGGACTCGTCGTATGGGCCGTCTTCGCGTTGTTCCTGCACGGCCCGCTGATCGGCGTGCGGCCGTTCGGGTGAACGCGCGCGCCTGCAAGCATTGACGAGCGGGGCGCGCAAGCCGCCCGCCGCGCCCGCGAATCCGCCCGCGACATCGAGGCGGGCGCATTGCCCGCCATCGCTCGGCGCACGGGGCGCCTGCCCATCGATGGCGAGTTCGTCGCGACCGACGGCATGCGTGCCGTTGGCGCGATCGGCGCGCGTGCGTCAGATCGGCTTGACGAACAGCCCCACGGTCAGCGCGGCGCCGATGCAGACGATCGCGATCCGCAGCACGCGTTCGTTCACGCGGTGCAGCGCCCACGCGCCGAGCAGGCCGCCGACGATCGCGCCGCCGCCGAGCGCGATGGCCTCGCGCCAGTGCAGGTGCGGCGAGGTCAGGAACAGCACGACCGCCGACGCATTCATCACGCCCGCGAGCGCATTCTTGGTCGACATCGCGTGACGCGGCGACAGGCCGGCCATCGTCAGCGCGGCCATCATCAGGAAGCCGATGCCGCCGCCGAAGTAGCCGCCGTAGATCGCGATCAGGAACTGCGAGATCGCGGCCGTGACGGGGCCGACATGCTGCGTGCCGGCGCCGGTCTTGCGGAAGAAGCTGCCCCATGCAAACACGACCGTCGCGAACAGCACGAGCCACGGCACGAGGTGCGAGAAGATCGACGACGGGGTTTTCAGCAGCAGCAGCCCGCCGAGCGCGCCGCCGACCACGCTGATCGCGAACAGCGCGCGAAACGACAGCTTGCCCGCGCCGCGCACCATGTTCCGGCTGGCCCAGCCCGTCGTGACCTGGCCGGGAAACAGCGCGACCGTCGACGTGATGTTCGCCGCGAGCGGCGACATTCCCGACACGATCAGCGCGGGCAGCGTGACGAACGAGCCGCCGCCCGCGAGGGCGTTTTGCAGGCCGGCCCACAGGCCGGCGACGATGATGAGGGCGAGCATGGGTGCGGAAGCGGAGAAGTGGCGGGGCGCGCGGGTACGCGCGGCGGACGCCAGATGGTAATGCAGGATCGCGGCGGCGCAAAGCGGGCAGCGTTGCGGGGGCGCGGGGGCGCGGGCGATCGACGTGGGGCGTTGCGTCGGGCGTGATGCTTTCGCGCCGTTTCGCCGTCACGCCGTCACGCACGCGACCGGTGTCGCGTCACGCGTTCGGCTGCGTGTCGGCGGTTTCCGCTGGCGCATCGCCTTCGACGTCCGGATAGACGATCGTGTCGTCGTCCCGGATCACCGCGCCGGCAGTAAGACGCGCGGGCTCCCGCGCACTGAGATTAACTCGGCAACTTACCGTGCGTTGCCCGCATACCCGGCCCTGAGCGCGTCGACCACGAGTTCCACCGCTCGCGACGATTTGCGCCGGCTCGGGTAATAGACGTGGTGCCCGACGAACGTCGGAAACCAGTCCTCCAGCACCCAGCCGAGGCGTCCGGTTTCAACGTGGGGCTCGACCAGATCCTTCGGCACATAGGCGAGCCCGAATCCGGCAAGCGCGGCGTCAACCATCTGATAGACGTTGTTGAACGTCAACTGCCCTTCGACGCGGACCTGCAATTCGCGGCGCCCCTTGCTCAACTCCCACGATAGCAGCGCGTTTCTCGTCGGCAGCCGAAGATTGATGCAGTTGTGTTGCGTCAGGTCTTGAGGCGTTTTCGTTGACGGTCGGGACGCAAGGTAATCTGGAGAACCGACAATCGACATCGTCATGTCCGGCGCGATACGCTGCGCGATCATGTCCTTGGCGACCTGGTCGCCGAGCCGTACGCCGATGTCATAGCGGCCGGCGACGAGGTCGGTCAGACCGTAATCGTTCACCAGCTCGACCTTGAGTGCCGGATACCGACGCAGCAGCGGCTGCAGCCGCGGCCACACGTATTCGTTCGCCGCGTAGTCGGTCGCGGTGATCCGGACGTTGCCGGCCGGCTGGTCCGTCATCGCGCGCAGTGATTCCAGCTCCGCCTCGATTTCCTGAAAGCGCGGGGCGATCGATTCCAGCAACCGCTCGCCGGCCTCGGTCGGCGACACGCTGCGGGTTGTGCGCGTCAGCAATGGAACGCCCATCCGTCCCTCGAGGGCGCGCACCGTACGGCTCAATGCCGACTGAGAGACGCCGAGCTGCGCGGCCGCCCGCGTGAAATTGCGCTCGCGCGCAACCGTCATGAACGCGACCAGATCGTTGAAGTTCTCCATTGATTTATGCACCCAAGCATAGGCCTATGCCGATTTTGCCATCTAGTCGCATGAATCGCGAGTCATTAGAGTGAGATGGCTGGCCGCTGGAACGATCCATGCGGCACCCTTTTCAGTAGAGGACGACATCATGGAACTGAAGCGCGCAGGCTCGCAGGCCTCGATCAAAGGCCCCGACGAATGGTTCACCGGCACGGTCAGGATCGACCCGCTGAACGCACCGCCGCCGCCGGCGCGCGTCTCATGCGCCAGCGTGACGTTCGAGCCGGGCGCACGCACCGCGTGGCACACGCATCCGCTCGGCCAGACCCTGCTCGTGACCTCCGGCTGTGGCTGGACACAATGCGACGGCGAGCCGCGCGTCGAGATCCGCGCCGGCGACGTGATCTGGTGCCCGCCCGGCCACAAGCACTGGCACGGTGCGACGTCGACCACCGCGATGACCCATATCGCGATTCAGGAAGCGCTCGACGGCAAGAACGTCAACTGGCTGGACAAGGTGACGGACGAGCAATATCTCGGCAGCGGCGAACCGCAATGAATGCGCCCGCTGCCGCCCGTTGCGGCTCGTCACCGCGACGGGCCTGGCACTGCTCGCCGCCGCGTGCACCAACATGAAAAGGACCGACACCATGCAGGAATCCTTATCTTCAACCGATTTGAAAGCAGTTGCGCCGGCCTTCGAGCGATATACGACGCACATCGTGTTCGACGGCATGTGGAAGCGGCCACACCTGTCGCCGCGCGATCGCAGCATCGTGACGCTGTCGGTATTGATCGCCCGCGGCCAGACCGTCGAGATGCCGCTGCATGTCCGTCTCGCGCTGGATCACGGCGTGAAGCCCGCGGAACTATCGGAAATGATCGCGCACCTGGCCTTTTACGCGGGATGGGCCAACGCGAGCGCTGCGTCGATCGTCGTCAAGCACGTCTATGACGAACGCGGCATCGGGCCCGATCAGCTCGCGCCGGCGGACGTCACGCCGCTGCCGCTGAACGAGGCGGCCGAGGCGCAGCGCGCACGGACGGTCGCGGAGAACTTCGGCGTCGTCGCGCCGGGCGTGGTCGAGTACACGACCGATGCGCTGTTTCGCGACTTGTGGCTTCGCCCGGGGCTCACGCCGCGCGACCGCAGCCTGGTGACGGTGAGTGCGCTCGTCGCCAACGGCCAGGTGGCGCAGATCCCGTATCACCTGAACCGTGCGATGGACAACGGGCTCACGCAGGCCGAAGCGTCCGAGACGTTGACGCAACTGGCGTTCTACGCGGGATGGCCGAACGTCTTTTCGGCGATGCCCGTGTTCAAGGACGTATTTTCACGGCGCGCGGCGTGACGCGCGCGCAACTGAAGAGAGGAGCATCGTGACCGACAACATCGATGGCAAAGTCGTCGTCATTACCGGCGCGAGCAGCGGCCTCGGCGAAGAGACCGCGCGGCATCTGGCGAAACGCGGTGCGAAGCTGGTGCTCGGCGCACGCCGCGTGGACCGGCTGGAGCGGCTCGCCGACGAAATCGGCGCCGGGCGGCAAGCCGTTCTCGAAACGGACGTCACCGAACGCGACGCAGTCCAGCGCCTGGTCGACCGCGCGGTCGACCTGCACGGCCGCATCGACGTGATGCTGAACAACGCGGGGCTGATGCCGAGCTCGATGCTCGAACGCCTGCACGTGGACGAATGGGACCGGATGATCGACGTCAACATCAAGGGCGTGCTGTACGGCATCGCCGCGGCGCTGCCCCACATGATCCGGCAGAAGGGCGGGCACATCATCAACGTGTCGTCCGTGGCCGGGCACAAGGTCGGCCCGGGCGGCGCCGTGTATGCGGCGACCAAGCATGCGGTGCGCGCGCTTTCCGAAGGCTTGCGGCAGGAGGTCAAGCCGCACAACATCCGCACGACCATCCTGTCGCCGGGCGCGGTGGCAACCGAGCTGACACGGACCATTACCGACCCGGACGTCGCGAAGGGCATGAACCAGGTCTATCAGCAGGCCATTCCGGCGTCGGCGTTCGCGCGTGCGGTGGAGTACGCGATGAGTCAGCCCGACGACGTGGACATCAACGAAGTGCTGTTCCGGCCCACGAATCAGGCCTATTGAGCGCGGCCGCGCGCATGCGGTCGTCGTCGAATTTCGGAGAAGGATGCTATGCCCCACATCATCGTCAAAGCCTGGCCCGGGAAAACCGAGGAACAGAAGCAACGTCTGGCGGACGCCATCACGCGCGACGTGATGGAGATCCTTGGTTACGGTGAAGAATCAGTCTCGGTGGGTTTCGAGGAAGTCCCGTCGGACAGATGGAAGGAGGAGGTCTATCGTCCGGACATCGAAGCGCGTGCTCGAACGCTTTACAAGAAACCCGGCTACAAAATGTAAAGGCACGTCGCATGGGTGATTCACCTTGCAGGGACGTTTCCGGGCGATCCGTTGTCGCAACGCTGGCGCCCGTGATGACCGCGGTGCTGGCGGGCTTCATCATCATCGGCGTCGCGCTCCCGGTGCTGCCCTTGCACGTGAGCGGCGATCTGGGCTTCGGTTCGTTTGTCGTTGGCCTCGTCGCGGGCATCCAGTTCGCCGCGTCGCTGTGCTCGCGCGTGTGGGCCGGAGCCTATTCCGACAAGCGCGGCGCGAAGCGTGGCGTGATGGTCGGTCTGCTTGCCGCGGTGGCGGCAGGTTTGCTGTACCTGCTGTCGCTGGATTTCTCGAGTATGCCCGTGCTTTCCGCTGCGATCCTGCTCGTCGGCCGCGCGGTTCTTGGCGGGGCAGAGAGCTTCATCATCACCGGCGGCGTTGCGTGGGGGCTCGGTCTCGTCGATAGGCAGCATGCCGGAAAAGTGATTGCCTGGGTCGGAACGTCGATGTTCACCGCAATGGCACTGGGCGGCCCGGTTGGAACTGTTCTGTACACGACGTTCGGGTTCTCGGCGATCGCCCTGGTAACGGCACTCTTGCCCTTGACAACATTGATGTATCTGGTTCGGATACCCGCTATTGCCCCGCACTCCCACGAGGCACACGCGTCCTTCGCCGCGATCATCAGGGCCGTGTGGCTGCCTGGCGTGGGCGCGGCACTCGCCAGCATTGGCTACGGCGCGATCCTGGCATTCAGCTCGCTTTTCTTCAGCGAGATGCACTGGCGTCCGGTGTGGACGGGCTTCACCGCCTTTGGTCTTGCGTTGATCGCGGCGCGCACGATGGCGGGACATCTTCCCGATCGATTCGGGGGAGCGAAAGTCGCTACCCTGTTCGTGATCGTCCAGGCGACAGGGCTGCTGCTCATGTCGATGGCGGGAACCGTCGTTGTCGCATCTGCAGGCGCGGCCCTGGCCGGCCTCGGATATTCACTCGTCTATCCCGGGCTCGGTATCGAGGCAGTCAATGGCATCGCGCCCACGAATCGCGGGATGGCCATGGGTCTTTACACTGCATTTCTCGACGTTGCAATGGCTCTGGGAAGTCCGGCCCTTGGGTGGATCGGCGGCCGCACCGGACTGCGTGCGGTTTTCATGGTCAGCGCGGCAATCGTCGCATGCGCCGCCGGCGTGGCCATACTGCTGCGTCGCAGGCACCGCGTTGTCGCTTGAAATTCAATCCGCAGTTGTGGAGCGCCAGCGTCCGCTGAAGTCGGCAAAAACGCGGTTGACGTGGCCGGCAGCGCGCCGCACAACGCGGTCCGGTCGCACTCCCCCAGGCGTGACCGTAGGGTCATGATTTTTATATGCGGTTCTCGGAATACGATTCGCTCGGTCACGACGCCACGCCCCGGTCAGAACCCTTCAGTCGCAAGCGACACGCGCTGGAGGATTGCATGGGCGCTGGCGGCCGACTGCTACTGCGGCTGCAGCCATTGCACTGGTTGTAGGCGGGAGGCAAACGCACCGGGGTGCGGTCGCAGAATCGGGCATCGCTTCTTCGTAACGTGCCTAGTGCGACTGAGGAGGGATGCCACGATTTGCTTCGCTTCGCATGCCGACAGCCTGCAAGCGCGCTCAACATGTTCTCGTAGGCTGCGGACCGGTATCTGACGATTCGTGACCGCTTTGTCACTCGATATGACTGGATTCAGGCGTCTTCACTGTAGGACGATGCGGCAGCACGATTACAATTCGTGCTGCCGCATCCTCACGGTTTCAAACGGGCGCCGTTACCGACGATCAACGACGACGACACGAGCAATGCGGTACCGCCTACCAGTGTTGCCGCGATGGACAGGTGGTCGAGCAGAACTCCGCCGAATTCAGCGCCGACCATGATCGACAACTGAATTGCGGCCACCATCAGGCCACCGCCGCTTTCAGGTTCGTCCTTGATTCCTTGGGTCAGCCACGTAGACCACGCAACCGGAATCGCCGAATTAATCGTACCCCATGCGATCATCGCGATTGCCACTGCCCACAGCAAGTGGCTGACTGAAAGCATTCCGATGGTCACGGCGCCGAGCGCGACCGGAAGAATCATGAGCAGCTGGTACAGGCGCTTGGCGATCAGCGAACTTGCCCCGTAGGTGCCCACGAAGCCCGCGAGCCCGAGACCCAGGAGCAGCATCGACAGTTGCGTGACGTCGACGTGTGTATACGTTTCGAGAAAGGGGCGCAGATAGGTGAAGATGGCAAATGCACCGCCGAACGTCAGCATGACAGCGAGCATCCCGAATGCCACATTGCGTCGCTTGAGCAGGGCGATGACTTTGCCAACTGATTGGTTCCCTTGAGGCCGCATCGACGGAATGCTGAACCACAGCCAGATCAGGTTGAGGAAAACTATTGGCGTCAGTGCCCAGAATACGCCACGCCACCCGATCACGCCGCCTACGTAGCTGCCGATTGGCGCAGCAAAGGCGGTTGCAACGGCGTTGCCGGTGAATAGAACGCCGAGCGCCTTCGGAATAGAGTCTTCCGGCACGAGCCGCATGACGGTTGCTGTTGCGAGTGACCAGAAGCCGCCGACTGCAATGCCGAGCAGTGCACGGGCTGCCATCAGCATTGCGAAATTGTCTGCGTCTGCGATAAGGGCGAGCGACACAAGCATCAGCACCGCCATTGCGGCAAGTACGTTTCTACGATCGAAGCGGCCCGTGAGCGCCGGAATCAGCAGACTTGTCGCCACTGCGAAGAGTCCCGATACCGAAATCGCCTGACCCGCCATCCCGACGGTTGCATGAAGGTCCGACGCAATCGGTGTAAGAAGGCTCACCGGCATGAATTCCGTGGCGATCAACATCGCGGCGCACATTGCCATCGAGCTGACGGCACTCCATATATGCCGGGCGGAAATTTCAGTTTGCGCTGTCAATGTCGACATGGTGTTCCTTGTTGATTCGCGAATACATAGCTGGCTGCGAACGAGTGGAGATGAAATGGTTGCTCGGTACCGATCG
The DNA here is from genome assembly GCF_905339865.1 of Burkholderia sp. BCC1993. Classification (NCBI taxonomy): domain Bacteria; kingdom Pseudomonadati; phylum Pseudomonadota; class Betaproteobacteria; order Burkholderiales; family Burkholderiaceae; genus Burkholderia; species Burkholderia sp. BCC1993. The sequence goes on from NZ_CAJPGZ010000013.1 coordinate 181,059, forward strand.
GCATGACGCGTAACGCTGCGGTAACGGATCCTGCGGATGGGAGCCGCGGTGCGGCCTGTTCGTTATCTGACGACTGCCAGGCGCGGGGTAATCGCCACGCAGATATTTCAGTCGTAACGCCGCAAGCGAAGAGGGAATGAGGGTGCCGGAACGACGGCCGACATGTGCGATGGATGCAGGCGTCACGGAGCCAAGACCGTATTAAACAGTGAGGCGGACAATCGATAAAGGTGGTGGGGGTGATTGGTCTTATGAGCGCTCGCGATAAATCAATCGGGGAAAACGCCAGCGTTGGGGGGCCAGAGCCGCCGTGCTATCGGTATGGGAGTGGACGAACCACTACTTCCGCAAAAAAGGCCACGCCGGTGCGTGGCCTTTGGACTGTCGGGCGCAGAAAGCCGCAAACCTCGACGACTAGAGGTTCTTCTGGAAGAACGACTTCAGCTTATCGAACGGGATCAGATTGACTCGATCGTAAAGGTCGACATGACCTGCACCCGGTACGACGACAAGCTCTTTCGGTTGACCAGCAAGTCGGTAGGCCTCTTCGCTGAATTCCCGAGAGTGTGCGTTTTCACCCGTGATGAACAGCATCGGGCGGGGGGATATCGTCTCGATGTCATTGAACGGATAGAAGTTCATGAATTTGACGTTGCTGGTCAATGTCGGGTGCGTCGTGAGCGCCGGCGACGATCCATTCGGCGTGTACTCGCCCCGCGGTGTGCGGTAGAAATCGTAGAATTCGCGCTGAATTGGCGGAGTATTTGCGTTCAGTTCGTGCACTGTCCCGCTGGTGTACTCGGTTTTACCACCAATGAATTCGACATAGCGTTGTTCTGCAGCTGCGGCGATTGCCTGCTTCCGCTGCTCAACGGCTTGCGAATGCCGCAGACCGTTTCGATTGACGCCGCCCATGTCGTACATGCTGACTGTCGCGATGGCTTTCATGCGCGGATCGATCTTGGCCGCACTGATGACAAAGCTTCCGCTTCCGCAGATGCCGAGCACGCCGATTCGCTGTCGGTCAACAAACGGCCGCGTTCCGAGGAAATCCACCGCGGCGCTGAAGGCTTCGGCGTAGATGTCCGGTGCTACGGCATTGCGCGGCTGCCCGGCACTCTCGCCCCAGAAGGACTGGTCGATAGCGAGCGTGACGAATCCCTGTTCGGCCAGTTTTTGCGCGTACAGGTTCGAGCTCTGTTCTTTAACAGCGCCCATCGGATGCCCGACGATGATCGCCGGGCTCTTCTTGCTACGGTCGAGGTTCTTCGGAACGAAGAGGTTCCCGACGATGTCCATCTTGTATTGATTCTTGAACGTGACCTTCTGCAAAACTATCCGGTCACTCGTGTAAAAGTTGTCGGCGCCGTTGGACATGTCAGCAGCCACTGCTGAGAATGTACTGACAAGCAATCCAAGCAACATGATGAGCTTTTTCATTGATGCGTCCTTCGTCATGTGAAGTAACTGAAGCCTGATGGGCGTCTACCAGCGGCATCGCGTTCAAGCGGCCAGGGTGGCGTTGTCGATCACGAAGCGATATTTGACGTCACCCTTGAGCATGCGCTCATAGGCATCGTTGATCTCGTCGACGCCGATCAATTCGATGTCGGAGACGATGCCGTGCTCGGCGCAGAAATCGAGCATTTCCTGTGTTTCGGGAATGCCGCCGATCATCGAGCCTGCAAGTGATCGCCGCTTGAAGATCAGATTGAACACTTCGGGCGACGGATGTGGTGACGCAGGTGCGCCGACGAGTGTCAGGGTGCCGTCCCGCTTCAGCAGCGTGAGGAATGCGTTGAGGTCGTGAGGTGCCGCAACGGTGTTGACGATCAGATCGAAGCTCTTCACATGGGCGGCCATCTCGTCTGAATTGCGGGATACGACGACCTCGTTCGCCCCAAGCGCCTTAGCGTCTTCGCGTTTGGATTCCGATGTGGTGAACGCAACGACATGTGCGCCCATCGCGTGGGCAAGCTTAATACCCATGTGTCCGAGGCCACCGATGCCGACGATGCCGACCTTCTTTCCCGGCCCGGTGTTCCAGTGGCGAAGGGGTGAATATGTCGTGATGCCGGCGCACAGCAGGGGCGCGACGGCGGCGAGTTGTTCTTCCGGATGACGGATGCGTAAAACATAGCGCTCATGAACGACGATCTGCTGGGAGTAGCCGCCCAGCGTCCAGCCGGGCTCGTCAGCAGTCGGGAAGTTGTAGGTGCCGGTCAGGCCGTCGCAATAATTCTCGAGGCCTGAATCGCACTCTTCGCACTGCTTGCAACTGTCCACGATGCAACCGATGCCGACAAGGTCTCCCGGGCGGAATCCGGACACGTGTACACCCACGGCGGCCACGCGGCCAACGATTTCGTGACCGGGTACGCATGGGAATTGCGTACCGGCCCATTCGGCGCGCACTTGATGAAGATCGGAATGGCAGATGCCGCAATACGCGATGTCGATCAAGACGTCGTGCGGGCCTGGCACGCGCCGGGAAATTTCCATGGGCTCAAGAGGTTTGTCACCGGCATACGCGCCATAAGCTTTTACGGACATGGTTTGTTTCCTCGATGGAAGGGGAGATCGACATCAGCCATCACGTCGACTGGCTGACTCTCGAGTTGATTTACATGGCGGTGAGCGGTATCGGCCGACCAGTCGCCGATCGCAATGGGCCAGACCGCTTGCACTGAGCCGTCGGATCGGTGCAATCAGAAGTCAGTCGATCTCGAGAGCGCCTCGTGAGCAGATGCATCTCTCCGACGTAACTCCGTGACGTCGCGAATGATGTCCAGGACATCGCTTCCAACTGCGAAGAACCGTGGCGGATTTTCCAGGGCGGTCAGCTTGACCAGCGCCTCGCCGAACTTGTCGGGGTCGCCTGCCTGGGTGCCGTTGATGCGGGACCAGGACGCATTGACCGGTTTCTCATGCGCATAATCGGTAATCGACGGCTGCGTGTAGCGGACGTTACTGTCGGCCAAGAGATCCGTCCGGAACATGCCCGGTTCCACCACGGTCGACTTGATCCCGAATTGCTCGATTTCGCTCGCCACGGAAAGCGTGAGTCCTTCGACCGCGAACTTGGTCGCGCAGTAGGCCGCGACATCGCTGAATCCCATGATGCCGCCGCCGGAACTGATGTTCATTACATGCCCGGACCGTTGTTTGCGCATTACGGGCAGCACTGCCCGAAGCACGTGCATCACGCCGTAGACGTTCGTGTTGAACTGACGCTCGATTTCCTGCCATTCGAGTTCTTCGAAGTTCCCGAGCAGGCAAAAGCCGGCGTTGTTGACCAGCACGTCGACGCGACCGAAACGACGGGTGGCGGTTGCGACTGCTTCAGCGACATCGCCAGCGTTGGTTACGTCCGCTTTGACGGTCGCGAGACTATCTCTGGTGAGATGAGCCAGCGAGCGCTCGATCTTCGCCGTGTCTCGTCCGACGGCTACGACCTTGTCGCCAGCCTTCAATGCAGCCTTCGCGACACCAGCACCGAGGCCGCTGCCGGCTCCGGTAATGAACCATACCTTGGTCACTGCATTCTCCTTATCAAGTGGCGAGTCTGTCGTTCGGCAAACAGCGATCGGCCCTGATTTCCGGTTTCGCGTGTTCTTGCGGTGTGTTGTCCCGGCTGGAAAATTCGAGCCATGGAACGCCGGAGGCGCGAGCGAATCTTTGGGGAATATTCGGCCGATTCCGTGTCCAGGAGTGCCTTGGACACAGTTCGAATCGAGCCTCGCTGAGCCAAGCGGCCAGACGCCGGTCACCGAGTGCGTCGGTTGAAACGACTGTGAGTGGACGCCTGTAGTTAGACGTTGGATTTGAATGATAGCGAGAAAGTCGCGATAGAAAACTCCCCGGAACGTGATTGGAGTCATGAGCGAAGCTAATCAATTCTGTGCCGGTTTCTCCTTTGGTTCCCCGACTGAATATCCGTCAATACATTTCCGCCGTTCGTGTGCCGAACCCAGCGTCAAGCAGCGATCCACCTATTCATTACGGTGGCAAAGACTGAACTAGCTCCGCTGTTTGCCACGAGTGGACGTTCAAGATTCATGAGCGGTTCTAATAGGGTCAATCTGTATCGAGGGGGTAATTGCAAATTCCTTGGGTGCTAGCATCGGCCGCATCTGCGAGGTATGCCGGCGCCAACGTGCGAGTCGAGAGGGCCGCACTCGCAATTTCAGTTTTATGAAAAGATGGGAGAGCCATGCAGCTTCAGATCAACGGCAAGACCTATGAGATCCAGTCCGATGCCGACACCCCGCTGTTATGGGCGATCCGTGATGAGCTCGGCCTGACGGGCACCAAGTATGGCTGCGGCCTTGCGCAATGCGGTGCCTGCTCCGTACTGGTCGACGGCGCGTTGATGCGCTCCTGCGTCACACCCGTCGAAGGTGTGGTCGGACGCAAAATCACGACTATCGAAGCGATCGAAGAGGATGCTGTCGGCAAGCGCGTCGTCGCAGCATGGGTTAAGCATCAGGTTCCTCAGTGCGGCTACTGCCAATCCGGTCAAGTCATGGCTGCAACGGCACTGCTCAAACAAACGCAGCACCCCACTGACGAGCAGATCGCAGCGGCGATGATCAACCTGTGCCGCTGCGGAACATACAACGCGATTCACGCGGCCGTGAATGATCTGTCGGGCGCTGCGGTTGCGCACGCCGACGTCGATCGTCCGATCACATCCGCGCTACCAACTGTGGCGACCGCCGCAACGGCTACGCTGGCAGGTATCGCCGTAGTGAGCGCAGTCGCGAGCAAAGCACCTGCCGCAGGCGATGAAGAGCGGGGTGACGCATGACGCAAACAGTCGATACGCGCGGGCAGGGCGACGCGTTCCCGATCGCTGAGCCGACGAACATTTCCCGGCGCCGTTTCCTACTTGCGGGCGCGGGCACTGCTGCTGGTGCGTTCGTGCTTGGCTTCGGCCTTCCGGTTCGAACGGCTCGTGCCGCGGTCGCAGTGTCTGGCACGGCGCCCGGCACACGCGTCCCAGCGTTCCTGGAGATCCGCCCGGACAACACGATCCGATTGCTTAGTCCGTTCATGGAGGGCGGACAGGGTGTCTTTACTGCGATGGCGCAAATCGTCGGTGAGGAGCTCGATGCGAATCCCGCAAACTTTATCGTGGAAAACGCACCGCCCGGCGCACAGTACATGGTCATGGACACCGGCATGCGGATCACTGGTGGCAGCCAGTCCGTTCGAACGAGCTATCCGACAATGCGCCGTCTGGGTGCACTGGCGCGCCAGATGCTGCTGCAGGCAGCGGCTGCGCAGCTGCGAGTACCTGTCGAAGGATTGAGCACGGAACCGGGCAAGGTGATCCATCGCGCATCCGGTCGGTCGCTCGACTACGGCCAACTCGCATCGCGCGCGATGGATCTGCCTGTGCCCGATCCCACAAGCGTGAAGCTGAAGGATCCGACGCAGTTCCACTGGATCGGCAAGCCGGTCCAGCGTGTGGACGTGCATCAGAAATCGACGGGCAAGGCGATGTACAGCATCGACAGTCGCGTGGACGGCATGCTGCAGGCGGCGGTCCAGCACGCACCTCGGCTGGGGCTGACCGTGGGTGCGATCCGCAACGAGGCGCAGGTCGGTGCGATGAAGGGTGTGCATTCCGTTCACCGTTTGCCAGGTGCGGTCGCCGTGGTGGCCGAGCGCTGGTGGGATGCGAAGCGCGCGGCGGAGGCGCTGCAGGTCGACTGGCGAGAGCCGGGGGCGAATTCTGCCGTGCGCTACATGCCGGCCGATTTCTCGACCGCGGCATTCGCACAGCGTCTCGCCAACGAGCCGGGCGCAGGCGACGACGCTGAAGTCGTGGGGGACGCGAACGGCGCGTTCAAGCACGCGAAGAAGGTTGTCAGCGCGACCTATCACAGCCAGTATCTGAATCACGCCCAGCTGGAACCACCGTCAGCCCTCGCGCGGTTCAACGCGGATGGTTCGCTCGAACTGTGGATTCCCAATCAGGCACCCGAAATGTTCCAGGCCGATGTCGCCAAGCGCACGGGCTTGCCTGTCGAGAAGGTGATCATCCACTCTCCGCTGTTGGGAGGGTTCTTCGGGCGGCATTTCCTGTACGACACGGCGCTCGTCTATCCGCAAGCGATTCAGCTGGCAAAGGCGGTCGGGCGTCCGGTCAAAGTCATTTGGAGTCGGGAAGAAGAGTTCCTGCGCGACGCGTTGCGTCCAATGGCTGCCGTGCGCTTCCGGGGCGGGCTCGACGATCACGGCATACCCATTGCGATCGAGGCCGTGACAGTAACCGAAGGTCCGACCGAGTCGCTTAGCAACAAGCGTGGCGAGAAAGTCGACGATAGTGCTGTCGAAGGGCTGGTCGGCAAGCATTACGTGATTCCAGATCGCCGCATTGCTCGGCTCTATGTGAAAACTCCAATGGTGCTCGGCTATTGGCGCTCCGTCGGCAGTTCGATGAACGACTTTTTCTACGAGACGTTCCTGGACGAACTGGCCGACGAGGGCGGACAGGATCCGTATGACCTGCGGATGCGAATGTTGAGCGGAAACAAGCGGCTAACGAATCTGCTGCATGCAGTCGGCGAGCTGTCGGGCGGCTGGAAGCGCGGGCCTTTCACGGCCAGCGATGGCTCGCGTCGAGCCCGTGGCGTAGCGATGGCGAGAGCCTTTGGCACCGAGACGGCGGTGATCGCCGAAGTGTCGATCGAGCAAGGGCAAGTCAAGGTACACGATATCTGGGAGGCGATTGATCCGGGCAGCGTTGTCAACCCGGCCATCGTTCAGGCGCAGGTGAACGGGGCGGTGGCCCTGGGGCTGTCCGAGGTCCTGCTGGAAGAGGCTACCTACGAAAAGGGCGTACCGACCGCGCGCAACTACGACATGTATCCGATTCTGCCGCCTGCGCGCATGGCGCGTGTGCACGTCCGGATCATCGAGAGCGGCGAGAAGATGGGCGGGATAGGCGAGCCACCATTGCCCGCCGTGCCACCAGCCGTGGCCAATGCGGTTTCCAGGTTGACCGGCCAGCGCATTCGCAGCATGCCGCTCTCGCGCTACACGTTCAACACTTGAAACCTTGCCCGGAAAGCAACGCCAGACAATGACGAAAAGCTGCTTCAAGAAGATCCTCGCCATCCTGCTATCGGCCTGTGTTGTCGTGGCCGCTGGCGTCGCTTGGTTCGTGACCCGCACACCTGCGTCCCCATTCGACGGTGCAGCTGATACGGGTGTGCCGTCGGCCGATCTGATCCGGCACGGTGAATACGTCGCGCGCCTCGGTGACTGCGTCGCATGCCACAGCACGCCGAGCAGCACACCGTTCGCGGGCGGCCTCGAGATGGCCACACCGATGGGATCGATTTTCGCGACGAACATCACGCCCGACAGAGCGACCGGCATCGGCAGTTATACGCTGTCGGATTTCGATCGCGCGTTGCGCCACGGTGTCGCGCGCGACGGCCATCGGCTCTATCCGGCCATGCCTTACCCTTCCTACTCAAAGCTTTCCGACGATGACGTGCGCGCGCTCTATGCGTACTTCATGCACGGTGTGAATCCAGTTCGACAGGAAAACAAGCGTAGCGATATTCCGTGGCCACTGAACATGCGTTGGCCACTCGCGTTGTGGAATGCAGTATTCGCCGCGTCGGGCGCTTACCAGGCGAAAGTATCGTCCGATGAGCAGTGGAATCGTGGCGCCTATCTCGTGCAAGGGCTTGGTCACTGCGGCAGTTGCCATACTCCGCGCGGGTTGTCGATGAATGAAAGCGCACTGGATGAAAGCAGCGCGCTCTATCTGTCAGGTGCAGAACTGGACGGTTGGTACGCACCAAGCCTACGGGGCGACGCGAACACGGGGCTCGGTCGCTGGAGCGAGGACGACGTTTTTCGTTTCCTCAGAACGGGGCGGAATCCGCATGCCGTCGTGTTCGGTTCGATGGCCGAAGTGTTCAACAACTCGACACAGTACATGGCGGACGACGATTTGCGCGCGGTCGCGCATTATCTGAAGTCGCTGCCCGGTGATTCCGCGCGAGATGGTGCACCGTGGAAATACAATGCAGCGTCCAACGACCATCTCGCTATCGACCAGAGGTCGAGGGTGCCTGGCGCGCAGACATTCATGGCGAAGTGCAGTGCTTGCCATGGCATCGACGGACGCGGACAGGGACAGTGGATACCGCCTCTCGCTGGCGCCGCGTCATCGATGGCAAACAAGAACGTGTCCTCGATCAACGTGACGCTGAACGGGTCAGGTCGTGTTGTCGCGAGCGGGGTTCCGGATAGCTATCGAATGCCACCGTTTCGCAAGCAGCTCTCGGATCAGGAGATCGCGGACGTGCTGACCTTCGTCCGGACGTCGTGGGGCAACCGCGGCGGGGCGGTGAGTGCAGATGAGGTGAAACATCTTCGCGAGCGGACGAATCCGGCCAGCAGCAATGTGATCGTTCTGCAGATGCGTTGAGGCGGACCGCCCCGTCGCTCTGCGATAACAAACGGGGCGATTCTATCGGTCAGCGTGGCGCGCGAGTGCGCACCACGCGTGGACGTCCGTATATGTAAAAGTGCGACCGAGAGTGGCTCGTCGACTTGCGGGATAGTTCCTGTAGCTGATGTTTCTGATCAGTCGGATTGCAGGCTTTTAGCGGCCAATCTCATCGACCGGACATCAGGCACGATGTTTCAATGCGTCAATCACGACGGAGAATGCTCGCGATGCCTGACGGCGGCTCGGATAGTAAGCGTGGTAGCCCGGAAATGTCGGGCACCAATCTTCGAGGACACATTGGAGACCACCGCTTCGAAGATATGGCTGCGTCGCGTCCTTCGGCAGGAAGGCCAACCCGAATCCGTCTAGAGCGGCCTGCAGCATTTGCGGCTGTGTGTTGAAGGTCAGTTGCCCACCGACACGGACCTGAATTTCGCGCTTTCCTTTTTTCAACTCCCACGCATACACACCTTTCATGGTGGTGAGTCGTAGTGTAATGCAATCGTGCTGAAGGAGATCCTCGGGAGTTTTCGGATGCGTTCGCCCCTTGAGATAGGAGGGCGCACCGACAATCGCCATCGGAATGTCCGGACTGATCCTTACGGCAATCATATCCTTCGCTACCTGGTCTCCGAACCTGATGCCGATGTCATATCGTTCCTCAACGATGTTCGCGAGACTGTAGTCGACCGAGATCTCGACTCGAATCTCGGGATACTTTGGCAGTACTTTCCTCAATTTCGGCCAAACGACCGTGTCGATCGGGTGATCGGTTGCAGTAATGCGGACGACACCTGCAGGTTTGTCTCGGAAGTCCGACAGCGACGCCAGCTTCGCTTCGATTTCTTCGATACATGGCGCGATGGTCTGGAGCAATTCTTCGCCGGCATCGGTCGTCGAGACACTGCGTGTGGTGCGAGTGAGGAGGCGAACGCCAAGCCGTGACTCGAGATCGCGGATCGTATGACTCAGCGCTGACTGTGAGACGCCGAGTCGTGCCGCAGCACGCGTGAAGCTTCTCTCGCGTGCGACGGCGAGAAACACTTGTAGGTCGTTGAGGTTTTCGCGAGTCATCGGCGTTTCCCGAGTCGAAAGTGACAGAATCCTAACACCAATGAGTTTTTGCACGCCGACTGTACGTCCAATTATTCATGAGCAGAATTAATAGGTCCTAGCAAACATAGCTACTTAATCGCGCTACCTGGAAAACGTACACTCATGGGCGATACAAGGCTGTCGACCCACCGTGCGGGCGAGAGCGACCATACCAAGCACGGCACCAGAGGGTACATTGAGCTGGAGACGTTGATTTTTATGCCGAATGCGCTTTGCATGACGAGCTTGCCGCGAGCGGGTGAGTCATCGAATACGGCAACCCTATATCCGTCTTTCTGGAATCAATGTCATGAACAACCGTATCGCTTTTGTCGCCACCGCGTTTGCTGCCCTCATTCCTGCGATGGCATCGGCTCAGTCGACTTCGCAAGGCTTGACCCGCGAGCAAGTCCGTAATGAAATGATTCAATACGAGGCAGCCGGCTTCAATCCGGCACGTGCGAATCCTCGTACTTGGGTCAATGATGTACAGTCGGCAACAATGAAAGTGACGCTTGCGCAGCAGGCGCATGCGCAATTCGCGGATAGCGGCGCGTCGCCGAAGTGCAATTGATATTTCCGCCAAACTTTCATGATGCTCGAATGATCGGGGCGGCGTCGACAGCCCCGGTCGATCCCCAGCACACCAATCTTGACGGGCACACCATCAAAGATCGATACGCGGTCGCGACGCGACGTCACGCCTACCAACGCACCGGCCGTCACGGCCATGCCGGCTGAATTTAATTTCCTCGGTCGCCCCGACGCGTTGTCTTGTTGCCGAACGGCGCATTCCGATCCATGAACTTGGTTCGAAGGATTTCTCGCTTCGGCGGAACGTTGCGTCCAGGAGTTTGCCGGAGCGCTCGATGTTACGTTGCAGTCGTGCAACATGGCGTGGTGCCCGGCATGTTGGTGACGATGCATGTTTCCGAGTCGCACGAGGTAGCGTATGCGCCACGGCGTCGCCGTCGGATTTTTTAGGAGAATTGAAATAAGGAATCCGACGGAATATGGTCAACCTATCTGACCAGATGCCGATGGATCATCAAAAAAATATTGCCTTCAAGCGCATCAGGATTATCGATTTCGATAGATGCGGAATAGACGTCCTTGAAAATATAGTCCAACTCAATCCGCTGCGAAGCGGATCGACGATGGGGTCCATCGTAGACCCCTGTTACGTGGTGGTGGGGACGTCAATTCAAGGAAGTCATATGAAAGCGAAGGGATGGATTGGTCTTTCGTTGCTCGCGATTGCCTCTGGGGCATGCGCACAGAGCAGCGTCACGCTCTATGGTCGGATCGACAACGGTTTGACGTACTGGAGCGGTCGAGCCGATGGACATCTGATCGGTGCGGAGACCGCAGGGTTTGGGGAATCGTGGTGGGGTATCGAAGGGACCGAGGACCTCGGCGGTGGGACGAAGGCCATTTTCAAACTGGAAAGCGGTATCAATACGCTGAACGGCGGCATCAACAACGGTAGTTTGTTCGGACGCCATGCATGGATCGGTATGACCCATGATCGATATGGCACGTTCAAGATGGGCAATATCGGTACCGGCGAGATCATGCAGGACAGCTACGATGCCGATCCGCAGGTCTTTCAACAGTTCGCTCTGTCGACGCTCGTGCGTGGCCGCAACTGGACGCAGGCAGGTAACGGGCTCGAGTATACGTCGCCCAGCATCGGCGGGTTCACGGTGAAGGGGCAGTATGACCTGACGAATAACCCCAATGGATGGAACGCAGCACCATCGAGTAGCGGTATTTCCGGCTCCGGACCGAATCAACTTGGTGGCGCTCAGGGGCGTACCGACGGCATCAAGGCGATGTATAACGGCGGAAACCTGGAGGTGCTCGCGATCTACGATGAAACGCGAGATCCGAACGGAAAGTTCAGCAACGTCTACGTCAGTTCTCGATCCGTCATGGCCGGCGGTAACTACACGTGGGGACCGTTGAAAGCGTATCTCGGCTATCAGCACCTGAGTGCGCCGGAGGCATCGCTCGGGAGCTACGGCGTTGCGACTGGTGCGTTGCCGTCAGGGGTGAGAGGTGTACCCACGGCGGTTGATCATGAGTGGTTCGGGGTGACCTATACGGTGAACCCGTTCACGGCGGTCACTGGTGCGGTCTACCACGCGAACGCGAACAACGGCAACGGCAACGCAACCATGTACACGCTCGGGGGCACCTACAGCCTCTCGAAGCGAACCTTCTTCTATACCGAACTCGCGTATCTCCACAACAGTTCCACGTCCAATCTCGGGTTGGGAAATGGCTTTGCCGATCCGTACGGGCCGAACCAGAATCAGGGTGGCGCGGCAGGCAATATCGCGCCGAACTACGGACACAGTCAGTTCGGTGTCGTCGCCGGCATCATGACGCTGTTCTGATCTGCGATTCGCACTACGGGGCAGCTTCACTGCTGCTCCTGCATATCTCCAAGCGCAAAAAGTTTAGGCGGCACGTACGTCATACCCTGCGTCGTGCCGCGCTTTTTTATGGTGCTCTTGCGCAGCGTGCAGCTTGCGCCTGGCTGAATCAGGATCCAGCTTGTCGAGGAGTTTGCCGTGCGGCCCCCGGGGCGTTATCGAGTCTCCGAAATACCAGCGCGGAGAGAAGCGTAACAATGCCGACGCATACGAATCCGAGCCGGAAACCGACGATGGTTGATTCCCACTGCGCGGAAAAAATATGAACGAGCGCGCCACCTATCGATACGCCCAGTCCCATCGCAAGCATTTGAACCATCGAGAAAAGGCTATTACCGCTAGCTGCATCCGCACGGGACAGGTCCTTCAAGGTGACGCTGTTCATCGCCGCAAACTGCATCGAGTTGGTCGCACCGAATCCCGCCAACACCAGAATCTCCAATGCGAGCGGTGTGCTGTCCGAGAACAGCGCGAACGCCATAATGAACGCGCCGACGATCAACGTATTGGCGAGCAGGAACGTACCGTATCCGTACCGTTTGATGAGCGGCGGGATCCAGCGTTTGGCCGTTGCTCCTGCGAGTGCCGCAGGAAGCAACATCAGACCTGATTGGATCGGTGTGAATCCGAGCTGCAACTGCATCATGAGTGGCAGCAGGAATGGCACTGCGCTTGATCCGACGCGGCAAACCAGATTTCCGATCAGGCCGACGCGAAAGTTTGGCTCGCGAAAGAGGGCCAGTCTGAAAAGAGGATCGTCGCGATGGCGTGCGTAACGAACGTAGGTGAGTGCAACGCCGAGTCCGAGCACGAACAACGCCATCGACCACGTCGCACGATGTGCGTCGAACGGTGCGTCTGTCGCGAGCGAAAAGGCAATCATCGAGAGAGAGAGCAGAGCGCAGCCGGCGAAGTCAAACGGCGGGGCAACGTGCAGTGTATCGCGGGGCAGATAACGACGAACAGCGACGAGTCCGAGCATCCCGACGGGTACGTTGATCAGGAAGATCCAGTGCCACGAGACCATCTCGGAAAACCATCCACCAAGCGTCGGGCCGACGATGGGCCCGGCCTGCCCCGCAACCGAAACGAGCGCGAGTGCCGACACGTACTGATCCCCAGGCATGCTCCGCAATATCGCGAGTCGCCCGATCGGTAATAGCATCGATCCGCCGACACCCTGAAGCACGCGGGCCGCTACCAGTTGATCCAGCGTATGTGCGCTCGAACAAAGAATTGATCCGATGACGAATACGAGAATTGCAGCGAAGTAGACGTGACGTGTGCCGAAGCGGTCTGCCAGCCAGCCGGAAGCTGGTGTGAGAAGCGCCATCGTGAGCGTGTAGGCGACAACGATCGAACGCATCGCAAGAGGCGATTCGTTGAAGCTGGCCGCGATCGCCGCAAGGGCCGTATTGACGATCGTCGTATCGAGCGTCTGCATGAAGAAGCCCATTGCCACGATCCACAGCAGAGGGGTTTGGGCGGAATTCTGATTCATGGTGCGTTCGAAAGTCGTCATCGGCTTGTTGAATCGCGATTCTGCTCATGCGATGGACGATCATTGCGGCATCCGGTAACTGCGCGAGACGGTCGATGCGATCTTCGGAAGAGCGCTCGCTTCGTCCGGTCGAGATGCGGCATGGTGGGCGGCGAGGCGATTTCGTGTCTGGATCGGGACACTACTCGCATCTCTGCGGGAGTCGGCACCCGACTGCGACGATGACTGTCGTGGCGGGTGGATGCCTGGATGCAGTTCAATATGATGCCGCCTGGCGGCACATCTGCTTGCGGGAAATCATTGCGGGACGCATGGATAAATGCGTCCCGCAAAGGCGGTCAGAGTCCGGCTGTCTGACCGCCGTCCACCACGACGGCATGGCCGATTGCGAACCCGGCAACATCGGAGCAGAGCCAGAGGACGGTTTCGGCGATCTCTTCCGGCCTGCCAAGTCGACCGACGGGTTCCTGCGCGATCATGCATTGACGGCCTTCCTCCGTGCCTTGCGTGAACCGGCCGATCATCGGCGTGTCGATGATGCCCGGGCAGACGGCGTTGATTCGCACGCCGTCCTTTGCATACTCGAGCGCCGCCGACTTGGTGAGACCGATCACACCGTGCTTTGCCGCGCAATACGCGCCCTGGCCGCGAATGCCGACGACGCCTGCGCCGGACGATGTGTTCACGATTGCGCCACCGCCGTTCTTGAGCATCAGCGGGATCTGGTGCTTCATGCAGTAGAAGATGCCGCCGAGGTTCACGCGCACGGTTCGTTCGAACAGTTCGTCGGATACATCAGCGGTATATGACAAAGGTTGTTCGATGCCTGCGTTGTTGAAGGCGAAGTCCAGGCGACCGAATGTCTCGATCGTCTTGTCGAGGGCCACTTTTACATCTTCCGATTTCGAAACATCGCATTTCACGGCGATGGCGCGCGCTCCAAGGGCTTCGATCTGTCGTACCGTTTCCACCGCGCCTTCTTGGGAAAGATCGGCGACAACGACATTGGCGCCTTCTCGCGCAAACGCCAATGCCGTGACGCGACCGATACCATTTGCACCACCCGTCACAAAGGCGACCTTACCTTCGTAATTCCATTTCCGATGAGTCGTCATATTGCGTTCCTATCTCCGTTCCACTTGCTCGTTTTGATATGGTCAACGCGCGAATCCTCGAGCGTTTCAGGATTCGTGCGAGCTTGTCGATCGATGCCCAGACCGATCTGCGCGGCTTTCTCTACGGGCAAGGATTCGAAATCCGCGCGCGGATGCAGTTCCGCGTTATATGTCGTTTTATTAGGGAGAGGGCGGCAGGTCACATACTTGCCCGGCTGGCCCGGGAGCCGGGCCCAGGCGATGACACCTCAACAGTGAAGATGGCGCTGCGCGGAACGCGTGCCCGAAGCTCTTCGTCGGTTCCCAGGTAGACGCAACAGTAAAGGGTCGTGTCATCCTTACCGCCCAGTACACACGAGACCGCATGTCCGTCAAACTGCACGCGATCCGTGATGATGCCTCCGTCGAGTACGCGTACGAATTCTCCGGTGTTGTAGCAACCCGCCCAAATGGCGCCATCGGCGTCTGCACAGATGCCGTCCGGTTGACGCTCGCCGAGATCGGCGTAGAGGCGCCGATTGGACAGATTGCCTTGAGGGTCCCTGTCATAAGCGGTGAGATGCCCGCGCCATGTTTCGGCGACGACCAGTGTCCGGCCGTCGTCCTTGATGACTGCACCATTCGGAAATTCGAGTTCGGATGCGGCGACCCGTATCGACCCGTCCGGTTCGACGATATGCAGGTCCGTCAGTGCTCGCGGCGCACCACCGAACAAGTCGTAACCGAAATTTCCGACGTAGATGCGTCCGTCGTCGTCGACGACGAGATCGTTGAGATCCCCGGTGGCGACTGCGGAAAGGTCTGCATAAATCGATACCTCGTTTCCGCACACTTTCATCAACTTCTTGTCGGCGCACGACACGACTACGGGCGTGTCATCCGCGAGGAATCCGATCCCGGCGGGGCGGCCGGCGATATCACAAACGAAAGTGCGGCCTCCCATCGCCTCGACGGTGTACAGCTTCAGATCGAATACATCGGAAACCCACAACCGGCCATTGCGCCAGCGTGGAGCCTCCAGGAAAACGAAGTTGTCGGCCAGAAGACTGGCCTGATGTTCTTTCATGAATGTGCTCGGGTCGCGACATGGCGGCCGTCGATCTTTCCGACGGCCTTTGATGAAGGTTATTTCTCTGCTCTTGGTAGGTCTAGTCGATTTTTCTGGTGTGAGCGGTAAGTTTCGCTGAATGAGAGACGTCTTTCGAGATGTCTCGTCCTGATCGTAGGTACCCACAATGGGTGCGGCTCAGCGACTGTCCCGCTTTCCGACACCCGCTGGCGATTCAACTGACCGAACTGATCTTGCTACCGTACCTTCCGAAGAACATGGATCGTATTTTTCTCGACCCAGCCTGCGACTTTTTCCAGGTAGGCCACTACGTGCGGGGAATTGCAGTGGGCATTGAACGTCTTTTCATCTTCCCAACGCTCGACGAAAACGAAGCAGCGTGGTTCGCGCGTGTCGCGATGCATCTCATACTGCAGCATGCCTGCTTCCTTGTGTGTCGGCTCGAGCAGCCCTTCCAGAGCCTCTGCCAGTTGAGCCTCGTATCCCGGTTTCGCCCACGATATAGCTACTGCGGAAACTTCAGACATGCTGATTCTCCTAGATCGAAAAAGTGAGTGCGCAGCATAGCCGTTACAGCGCCCAAGAAAAAGCGAGCCTTGACCTGAGGGCCAAGGAGATCACTTGAATCGCGACGATTTCGCTGCGAGATTCGGATCGGGTTTTTCCCTGATTTTTGGGGATGCCAACAACGCGGCAGGCCGCGTCGTTGTTGGCCGATGCCGTCTGCATCAGGCTTTGCGCGATGCCTTTCGCCGCTATGTCCCGAATTCAGAGTTGCTTACCGTCAACGCCAGAAAAATCGACTAGACCTAACGTCTCTCGCGGCAATAACCTTGGCTTCAACGGAGACAGCTTTTTGACGGAAGTAGGCAACCAGTGTGGAAATTTAAGCTAGTAGCATCGGCGCAGTTCCAGTCTATGCCTCAGGATTCGTCAGTGCCGGCATCCCGGTGTCCAGCGCGTCGGATCTCTACATTGCGTCGGCTATGGTCGTTACTACCGCGTTAGCATGAACTGGAATTGGTCCATGGACCCAGGATTGATCGATGTAAGTTCGGCCGGAGCGGACTTGGCGAGCCGTAGGCCCCACGTCCGGTGCTCAGATTTGTCTACCGATGAGGCGTTCGGCGTCGAATGAACTATTCGTATGGACCTGAAAACTGCGTGTCGGTCCGAGACGCTCTCATGTGAAGCGAATGGCCTATGTTGAAATTTGCTTTCTATAACTAAGGAATCGAGAGATGGTCAAGTTGAGCTCCCAGATGGCAGAAGGCGCGCGACGATATGCATATCCACGAATCGGGTTGTTTATCGATGGAGAGTGGATCTACGATCGCGAGACTGCCGTCGAGGTGAGAAACCCTAGCACGGAAGAAGTCCTGGCAAGTGTCCCCAGGGCCACTGCGGAGGATCTCGAACGCGCACTCGCCGCAGCGGCCCGCGGATTCCGGACGTGGCGCGAAACGGCTCCGCAGCAGCGCGTTGCGGTGATCAGGAAGGCAACTGCGCTGATGAGGGAGCGGTTGGGCGAGATCGCTTCGACGATCACCCTCGAAAACGGCAAGCTCTACGCGCATGCATACGCCGAGGCCGATCGTTCGCTGAACTTCTTCGACTGGAATGCCGCGCAGTCGCTGCGGGACTATGGGCTCATCGTGCCGGGTGAGCCGCAAATGCAGAAGTTCGTGCTGCGGCAGCCGATCGGTCCCGTGGCTGCGTTTACGCCGTGGAACGTGCCGATCAGCTCCGCGGCACGAAAGGTCAGTGCCGCACTGGCAGCAGGCTGCTCGGTGATTCTGAAAGCGGCCGAGGAGACCCCGGGAGCTGCGTGCCAGGTCGTGCAAGCGTTCGAGGATGCTGGATTGCCTGCAGGGGTGCTGAACCTCGTATTTGGCAACCCGGCCGAAATTTCGTCGACTTTGATCGCGTCGCCGGTCACCCGGCTGGTGACGTTTACCGGTTCGGTACCGGTTGGCAAGCACCTCACGCAACTGGCGGCGGCGGCCATGAAGCCGGCGCTGATGGAACTCGGAGGTCATGCGCCGGTGCTCGTTTGTGAAGGCGTCGACGGCGCGGCGGTCGGCCGGCTCGCCGCACAAGGCAAGACCAACGCGAGCGGCCAGATCTGTGCGTCGCCTTCGCGATTCATTGTGCACCGCAGCGTGTATCAGGCATTCGTGTCGGCATTTGCCGATGGCGTAAAGGACGTCCGTGTGGGCGACGGATTCGGCCAGGACGTGCAGATGGGGCCGGTTGCGAGCGCCCGTCGCCTTGCTGCGATGGAATCTCTCGTCGCCGATGCGCGACAGCGCGGCGCGCGCGTCGCCGCGGGGGGCAACAGGATCGGCGATCGCGGTTACTTCTTCGAACCCACGGTGCTGGCCGATGTGCCGCTCGACGCGGACGCGATGACGACGGAGCCGTTCGGACCGCTCGGCGCATGCGTGCCGGTATCCGATCTCGATGAGGCGCTGACGGTAGCCAACAGTCTTTCCGTGGGGCTCGCGGCCTACGCATTCACGAATTCCTTGCACGACGCGGAGCGTATCGGTCGGGAGCTCGAATGCGGCGTGCTGTCGATCAATCATTTCGGGACCCCTGATGCCGATACGCCGTTCGGCGGTGTCAAGGAAAGTGGAATTGGTCGAGAAGGAGGACCGTCGACGCTCGACGCGTTCGTCGTGACGAAGACCGTTCTGCAGAAGACCGTGCAAGTGTGATTGCAAGCCTCGGTCCGGCATGTCGGCTGCCGGGCCGATAACAAGAACGCCGACGTTCGATAAAAAAGATGGAACAGGAGACAGCGATGAAATCGCAATGGAAGTACCTCGGCCTGGCCGGGATGGCGGGTGCGCTTGCACTGTCCGCGCAGCTGGCCGGTGCCAAGGAGTTGACCGTCGGCTATGTCGCGGCAGGGATGCAGTACCCGTTCAATGTCGCTGCTGCCAGAGGCTTCGAAGCCGCCGCGAAGGAGGCCGGCGTCAAGTCGGTCGTTCTCGACGCGAAGACGAGCGTCGAGCGGCAGGGTAATGCGGTCGACGACCTCATTGCGCAAAAGGTCGACGGAATCGCAGTGCTGCCGATCGACGCAGTCGTCGCGCAGAGCTGGGTCGACCGCGCGGCTGCGCGCAATATTCCGGTCGTGGCTGTAGCTACGCAGATCGGGGATCCGCAGAAGCATCCGATCAAGGACGTCTATCCGAAACTGGCCGGGCTCGTCGCAAGCGATGAAGTGCGAGCCGGCGCCGACGCCGCGCAGATTGCCGCTCGTCTGTTGCCGAAGGACCGCGTGGCGAAGATCGCCATTGTGGAAGGCGCGCCGGGTTACCCGACCGTATGGCAGGCGACCAAGGGATTCAAGGACGGTCTTGAAAAAGCCGGCATCAAGTATCAGATCGTCGCGTCTCAACCCACGGACTGGACGCCGGAACAAGGCGAATCGGTTTGCCAGAACATTCTCACGGCCCATCCCGACGTCGATCTTTTCTACAACCAGGCCGACGATATGGTGATCGGCTGCGCCCGCGCGGTTCGCGCTGCCGGTTCGCACGCGAAGCTGGTCAGCCGTGGCGGATCCAAGCTCGGCATCAACGCGATCAAGACCGGCGACGTCGACGGCACCGTGTGCATTCAGCCGGGCAAGATGGGCCGGCTTGCGTTCAAGACCCTGTATGCGGCGATCACCAACCCCGGCGCGCCGAAGGGTAAGTTCGTCGATGTCGACACGCCTCAGGTGACCAAGACGTCGTTGTCGGCGTGCGTCCCGGAGTGGTGAGCACGTGAACGACCCGGCGACATGGCAAGGAGACAGCAACATGACGAATAGCGTCCAGCTTCTGCGTCTTCAGGGAATTACGAAGACATATCCGAATGGTCTCGTCGCGCTGCGCGGCGTGAATCTGGACATAGAACGAGGAAAGGTCCACGGGCTTCTTGGCGCGAACGGCGCGGGAAAGTCCACGTTGATCAAGATCCTGTCGGGCTCATTCTCGGCGTCCGGCGGACGGATCATCTGGAGGGGCGGAAGCGTCGAGTACAACAGCCCGAAGGAAGCGAGCAACCTCGGAATTGCAACGATTCATCAGCACATTCCCCTCGTTTCGACGCTGTCGGTGCTCGAGAACGTGTTTCTCGGCGTGGATGGCCCCTGGCGGCGGGATCCGGCGTACCGCAAGCGCTTCATGGAACTGTGCCAGCGGATCGGATACTGGCTCGCGCCGGATCGACTCGTTAGCGATCTGTCAATTGGCCAGCGCCAGATGGTGGCGATATTGCAGGCGTTGGGTACGGGCGCAGAGCTCATCGTGATGGACGAGCCGACGGCGTCACTCGCGACCAGCGAGCGGGAGGTCGTGTATCGGATCGTTCGCCATCTGTCGCGCGTCGAGAACAAGGCGATCCTCTTCGTATCGCACTTTCTCGACGAAGTCGTGGCGCTTACCGATTGCGTCACGATATTGCGGGACGGGCAGGCGGTCGTCCATGCGCAGACGAGCGACCTCGACGAAGCGCGTATTGCGGAAGCGATCGTCGGGCGTCAGATCGCCGCGCTCGAGCATGCTGCACCGCAACCGATCCGTCCAGACGCGCCGGTGCTGCTCGACGTACAGAACCTCGCTTCGCCGGGCAAGCTCGAACCGATCTCGCTGCAACTTCGCGCGGGCGAGGTGATCGGCATCGCCGGCCTGCTCGGGTCCGGGCGAAGCGAGCTATTGCATGCAATCTTCGGCGCCGATTCGGATGCAACGGGTGTCGTCAAGGTGGAAGGGCGCGTAATGCGGCGCTCGCCGATCGCGGCGGTCAAAGCGGGCCTTGGCCTCGTTCCCGAAGATCGGATGGATCAGGGCCTGGTTCCCGGTTTTGAGATCTGGCGCAATACGACGCTGCCGGCACTCGACGGCGTGTCGTGGCTCCGTTGGCTGCCCCAGCGCGAGCGCGAGCGCAAGCGCGGTGCAGACGCCATTCGGCGATTGCAGATCAAGGCCGATTCGCCGGACATCCTCGTGACCGAGCTGAGTGGCGGCAACGCGCAGAAGGTGACGATCGGCAAGTGGCTGTTCAGCGACGTCAAGGTGTTTCTGCTCGACGAACCGACAGCCGGCATCGATATCGGTGCGAAAACCGACATCCTGCTGCTCGTGCGTGAGCTGGCGGCCGCGGGCAAGGCCGTCATCATCGTTTCGTCCGAATTCGAGGAAATCCTCGCAGTCAGCGCACGCATTCTGGTCATGCGCGACGGTCGAGTCGTTGCCGAGCGTCGCGGGCAAGAGACCTCGGAACATGAATTGATCTTGCTGGCCGGCGGGCAGAGCGCCGCTTCCGGCGGTTTGCAGCAAAGCAGCGCCCATTCTTCACAGAGCGAGTAATGATGAACATGATCACTTCCACACACCATTCTGCTTCGCCGAGCGGTGGTGCCGGCAACGGTCCAGCCGGCGGCCCCCCGGCGGGTATCTCGGCAAGCCCGGAACAGACCGGAACCGATTGGCGCAGATTGCTCAGTCTGCGGGAGATGGGCGTCTATTACGCGCTGATCCTCCTGGTCCTCGTGATTTCGGCAGTGACCGTGTATACGGGCCGGCCGAACTATCTGAGCATTGCCAACGTGTCGAACGTGCTGTACCAGTCTTCGCTGGTCGGCATCATGGCGGTCGCGATGACCGTGATCCTGATTACCGGGAATTTCGATCTGTCCGTCGCATCGGTGGCCGCGTTGTCTGCTGCCGTCCTTGTCGGCCTTGCCGACATGATCGGCTTCTGGCCGGCGGCTGGCGTCGCCATGGTCGTATCGATCGTAGCCGGTCTCCTGAACGGCGCAATCGTGCAGTATCTGGGCATCAACGCTTTCATCGTGACGCTGGGAACGCTCACGGCGATCCGCGGCGTCGTGCAGATTTACACCGATGGCCGATCGCTGTCCGTCGAATCTCCCGACGTGCTGCAATCGATGCGTGCGTTCGAATCGGGACGCATTGCCATCGCAATTCCGCTTGCGATCATCGGTGTTCTGCTTATCGCAGGTGGCGTCTGGTCCGCGCTGCGCGCGCGGCGGGAAGCGCGCAGCCTGCCTGTCGCGTCCGTCGGCATGATCGTCGGTGGTGCATGTGCATTGGCGCTCGTATGGGCTGGCGGTGCGTCGTTCGCAATGCCCAAGCCCGTGATCTATATGGCTTGCTTTACCGCAGTCGTCTGGTTCGTGTTGACGATGACGAATGTCGGTCGACGTGTCTACGCGGTGGGCGGTAACCCCGAAGCGGCACGGCTCTCCGGGATCAACGTCCGGCGCTACAAGATGGCCGGATTTGTGCTCTGCAGCGCCGCTGCCGGTTTTGGTGGCGTGCTGTTCGGCAGCCGGCTCGGTGCGGTCAACCCGACCGCGATGCAGGGTGCCGAGTTGACCGTCATTGCTTCCGCGATCCTTGGCGGGACGTCGCTTTTCGGGGGGGCGGGTTCCGTGGTCAAGACGCTGGCGGGCGCATTGCTCCTCTTCACGCTCACCAACGGTTTCAACATCCTGAATCTCGGCGCGAACTACCAGGGTGTGATCGAGGGGACCGTCGTGGTGACGGCAGCAGCGATCTACACCGTCGGCGGGACCCGCCGCCGCGGAAAAGGCCGCTGAAGGACGATGAGGTCCGCTGTTCGCAGCGGCTCTCCGACGCATGATGCCAAGAGGGGGGGACATATGGCCAAAACAAACAAGGCCCGTACGCTTGCTGCCGGTTCCATCGGGAACTTCGGCGAGATTTATGATTTTGCCGTTTTCGGGTTCTCGGTGCCGATTCTTTCGACGCATTTCTTTCCAGGAAGCGATCGAACCGCTGCGCTGCTGAGCACATTCGCCGTCTATGCGGTCGCATTTTTCGCGCGACCGCTCGGGGGGCTGCTGTTCGGTTTCATGGCTGACCGTCTGGGGCGAGTCCGGGTCATGGCTACGACGGTATGGTTGATGGCGCTCGGCACGGCGGTCATCGGATTGTTGCCGACCTATGCGGAAATCGGACTCGCCGCGCCGATTTTGCTCGTCTTATGCCGGATCGCTCAGGGCCTGGCGCTAGGCGGCGAGACCACAGGAAGCACGAGCTTCATCCTCGAGTCGGCGCCGGACGATAGCCGCGGCAGATGGGTTGGTATTACGCTGATCTTTTCGCATTTGCCGAACGCGGTGGTTGCCGGACTGATGATCGGGCTGCAGTTTGCCGCCGGCTCCGACGCGTATACGAGTTGGGTATGGCGGGTACCGTTCCTGGCGGGTGGGTTGATAGGGATCGTCGGCTTCTGGTTGCGCCGAAATCTCGATGAACCTGAGGAGTTCAAGCAGGCCGCGCATCGCGGAGACGGCCGTAATCCGCTTGCATCGGCGCTCCGATCGGGAGGGCTGCGGGGCATGTTGAATGTTGCGTTGATTCAACCGATCCAGACAGTGGGGTCGTACCTGCTGCTAGGGTTCATGTACACCTTTCTCGTTCGCGTCGCGAAGCTTGATTCGATGGAAGCGCTACTCACGAACGGCATGGCGATCGTCGTTCTCTCGCTCGTCATCCCCGTCGGCGGCATACTTAGCGATCGATATGGACGCAAGCGTGTTCTCACGATGGGAGCGGCGTGGATTGCGCTGTTTGCGTATCCTGCTGTCCAGCTGGCGGCGTCGGGTACGTTCTTGACTGCTCTGAGTGGGCAACTCCTCCTCGTTATCGGTGTCGGCTTGTACGGCGGTGCATGTTTCGTCGCAGCACCGGAGTTTTTCCCGACGTCGTTCCGTGCGACCGGACATGCCATTTCGTATCAGCTGAGCGTTGCGATATTCGGCGGTACGACGCCGTTCGTCAGTGCGTTGCTTGTCCAAACCTTCAGTTCGCCACTCGCGCCGGCCATCTATGTGGCGATCGTCGCGGTAGTGTGTCTGGTCACCGTGCAGTTCGTTCCTGAGACGAGAGGTGTTCGCCTGAGGACGTCAGTGGCCCGATCCTCCGATATCACGGGTGGCACCGCGGCGCGGGAATCTCGGTGATCACGGGTTCGTCCCGAGTCGCTGCAAGTCTCGGATCAGGTCCTCTCGAGGGTCGATAAAACTTACCGTCGAGCGCACTAAACGCAACTCGACGATTTGGACAACTGAACATAACCTAGCGGTCGAACTGTCCGGATTGGAATGTTCTTGGAGCGGAAACAAGGGCGGCGGCGAAACGATACGAAATAACCACTTCGCCGCTCGTTCGAGATGGCGATTGGACTCCCGGGTTGCCGGAGCCGCGCCGTTGGACGCATTACAGCAATCAACTAGATAGGAGACGCTCGTGCGAGCATTGTGGAAACTTCTCGGCGTGGCTGGATTGGCCGGCTCGTTGGCTTGTGCTTCGGCCGCGGTCGGGGCGAAAACAGTCACATTGGCACTTGTTGCCGCCGGGTTGAATCATCCGTTTGAGGTGTCGGTCGCGCAGGCATTTCAAGAGGCTGGCAAGAAGGCTGGCGTGAATACCGTTGTGCTGGACTCGAAGACGGACGTAGCGAGGCAGGCCAACAATATTGACGATCTGATCGCACAGGGAGTCGATGGAATTGCGCTGTTGCCGCTCGATAGTGTCGTTGCGCAGGGGTGGGTGGATCGTGTCAGTGAACACAATATCCCGATCGTCGCCGTGGCCGTGGATATCGGCGACCCTCATAAGCGAGCGACCAAGGACGTCTATCCGAAACTGGCGGCGCTCGTCGCCAATGATCAGGTGCATGCTGGCGAGATCGGTGGGCAGATGGCGGCCGCGATGCTCCCGAAGAATCGAGTCGCGAAAATCGCGATCGTTGAAGGCATGCCTGGAGCGCCGCAAGTCTGGCAGCTCAGCAAGGGTTTCAAGGCTGGCCTGGACAAGGCTGGCGCGCGATATCAGATCGTTGCATCCCAACCGACCGACTGGACGCCTGAGCGCGGCCAGGCGGTGTGCCAAAACATCCTGACGGCGCACCCGGACGTTGATCTTTTCTACAACGAAGCCGACGACATGGTAATCGGTTGCGCGAAGGCGGTGCGCGCGGCCGGATCTTCAGCCAAGCTGCTTGGTTGGGGCGGGTCCCATCTCGGCCTCGACGCGATCAAATCGGGAGCGGTCGACGGGACGGTATGTGCGTCACCGGGAAAGATCGGAAGCGCGGGCTTCGATGCGCTGTATGCAGCGGTCGCCAAGACGAATACCTCCAAGGCGCGATTTGTCGAGGTCGCGACTCCGCCGATCACGAAGGCGAATCTCGCCAGCTGCCCGCCGCAGTGGTAATCGGCAAGTGGGTGGGGTCGACTGACGTGGCAGAGCCAGGAGATGGCACTTGGTAATCCGGGTGGTCGAAATCAAGAAGTGTGGAGCGGCACGCATTCCCCGTGACGTGCCGACTTCGGCCGTAGAAATGGCGGGGGTTATCGATCGACGTCCGATCAACCGAACCGGAGCGAAACGTGGTGCGAAAAGTATCGAAGGCAACGTTCAAAGCCAAGGCGTGCGAGCTCTTTCGTCAGGTGGAAAACCTCGGCGAGAGTGTGATCGTCACGGATCATGGAAAGCCGACGATTGAGATCCGTCGCTACACGAAAGCGCAGAGCGATCCGCTCGCGATACTGTCGGCCGCCATTGTAAAGTTCGAGCCCGAAACGATGGCAATTCCTGTCGCGCCGCCGGCGAGATTTCGATGATCGTACTCGATACCCCCGCCCTCATTTCATGGTTGAGCAGTCGAGGCGACTTGTGTGCAGGGACCCGAGAAGTAATCGATCGGTCGCTTCGTGCGCGGGAAATCGCGATTTCAGTGATCAGTGTGCTCGATATCGGGCAATACGTTCACGACGGTCGGTTGGAGCTGTCGGTAAGCACGCGAAGCTGGTTGTCCGAACTGGCATCGATCGACGGAATACGTCTCGTGGCCGTGGATACGATCATCGCAGTACGCGCCGCCGCACTGTCGACACTGCTCTCGTCGCACCAGCGACTGATCGCGGCGACGGCTACAACACTCGCCGGCGTGCTAGTCACGCCTGACACGCGAATGCGGGAACTCGCATATGTAGAAACGATATGGTGATGTCGTTCTGAAATGCGGTGACGCGAGCTTGCCCTATCGATTCGCGACGCTCCCGAGGCGAAAACGTAACGACCGAGTCCGTGAGGTTAGTTTTCCTTGCGTGAGCGGCCAGAAAATCCAAATGGACGCAGCAGCAAGCTCGGGATAATTTATATCAACCGACACCACAGCGACCTCGCTGAGATTCACGTGCGATCCTGACCACGGAACTCGAGCGATATCGAGGTTAAGAGGGGCTCAACGAGCCTATTCGAATATCAGTACTTCTGTCCGCCAACATCATGACCACGATTGCAGTGATTCACACCGGGCCGGTCACGGTCCAGCCGATCAAGGAGCAGATCGGCCAATTGATTCCCGACGCCCGCGTCATCAACATCATGGACGACAGCCTGCTGAACGACGTTCGCGCAGCCGGGCATTTGACCTCCGATGTCACGAGCCGGATCTATACGTACATGTCGAATGCGCAAGCGATGGGCGTGGACATCATCCTGAATGCATGCTCGTCGGTCGGCGAAGCAGTCGATTCGGTGCAGAACCTGGTTCGAACCCCGATCGTGAAGATCGACGAGGCGATGGCCGAACAAGCGAGTGCGACGGGGTCGCGCATCGGCGTCGTGGCGACGGTTCCGACCACGCTTGACCCGACAGTGCGACTGATCCGGAGAAAGGCCGCGGAGCACGGCCGCACGATCGAAGTCACGGAGCGGATCGCGGAAGGCGCATTCGATGCGTTGCTTCGCGGCGACGCTGCGCAACACGACGAAATCGTCAAGCAGGCAATTTTGACGCTTGCGGAGCAGGTCGACGTGGTGGTCCTCGCGCAAGTGTCGATGGCACGTCTGATTCCGCAGCTCGGGACGCTGCCGGTTCCGGTACTTTCGAGCCCGCGCAGTGGCGTCGAGGCTGTGAAGCGCTCGCTCGCAGCTACCTGAGGTGCAGCGCGTCGTCAGATGGCTGACAGGCGCGTGACGAACAAGTTGTAGCAATGTTGTATTCGAGTATTTGGGAGACGCAATGAAACTGGCGGCGCGGGATTTGGTAAGAAACAGGGTGAAGGAGAAGCTGGCTCGCGACGAGGTCGCTCTATCGATGACCATCCGTATGGTTCGTACGGTCGAGATCGTCGGGATTGCACAGTCGGCCGGCTTCGACTCGTTTTACGTCGACCTCGAACACAGCGGACTGTCGTTGGAAACGACGGCCCAGCTTTGCATGGCCGGTCTGGCGGCGGGTGTGGCACCGTTTGTACGCTTGCCCAACATCGCGCCGGATTTCATCGCACGCGTCCTCGACGGTGGCGCGCTCGGCGTGATTGCACCGCATATCCAGTCGGCGCAGGAAGCGCGGCAGGTCGTCCGCGCCGCAAAGTTTCCGCCGCTCGGCGAGCGGTCGCATGGCGGAGTGTTGCCTCATGTCGGTTTCCGCCCGATCTCGAATGCGGAAGTCGGCGACGCGATGAACGAAGCAACGATGGTCGTGATCATGATTGAGACAGCTGAAGCGCTTGCGGCAATCGACGACATCGCGGCAATCGACGGAGTCGATCTCCTATTCATCGGCACGAACGACCTTTGCGCGTCGCTCGGGATTCCCGGGCAGTTCGATCACGAATTGATCCGCGATGCCTATTCTCGCGGTATTGCGGCGTGCCGGCGCCACGGAAAGCATTTGGGAATCGGTGGGCTCAATGCACATCCGAAGCTTGTTGCGCAGTTCGTCGAAATGGGCGCTCGTTATATCTCGACGGGAACGGACATCTCGTTCCTGTTGAACGGCGCGACTGCGAAGGCCGCGGCGATGCGGGGCCAGTGACGCCATATGCCGGCGCACACCGACGATTGTGGGCGCCGCCTTGCAGACAATACCCGGAAGGATCTGTTTCGATCATGAAGAAAGTCGTTGTATACAAGCCATTGCCCGATGAAGTGATCAACTATCTGCGACAGCATGCGGAAGTTCAGATCGTTGACCCGAAGCAGCCTGGTGCGCTCATCGACGCGCTGAAGGATGCCGATGGTGCGATCGGCACGGGCGTGAAGATGAACGCGGAGACGCTCGAGGGTGCGACGCGGCTCAAGGCACTGTCGACCGTATCCGTCGGATATGACGCGTTCGACGTGGACTATCTGAACCGCCGCGGGATCGTACTGGCGCACACGCCGTATGTGCTCACGGAATCCACTGCAGATACCGCGTTCGCGCTGGTTCTTGCCACCGCACGCCGTATCGTGGAATTGGCCGACTGGGTGAAAGAGGGCAAGTGGACGAAGAAGATCGGTGAGGATCTCTTTGGTGTCGACGTGCATGGGAAGACGCTTGGGATCGTCGGTCTCGGGCGCATCGGTACCGCGATTGCGCGGCGCGCAGCAGCCGGTTTCGGCATGAAGGTCGTGTATGTGGACCGTGTTCCGAATACCGTTGCCGAGAAGGAATATGGTGCGAGGAAGGTCGAACTTCAGGAGCTGCTGGAGACGTCGGATTTCGTTCTCCTGCAAGCGCTGCTGACGAACGAAACGCGCAATCTGATTGGCGCAGAACAACTCAAGGCGATGAAGCCCAGTGCGATTCTGATCAACGCTTCGCGAGGGCCGATCGTCGACGAGGCTGCGCTGATCGAAGCATTGCAGAACGGGACCATTCGCGGTGCCGGCCTCGACGTCTACGTCGAGGAACCGCACCCGGCCAATTCGCCGCTGCTGAAGATGACGAACGTCGTCGCGTTGCCTCATATCGGATCCGCGACATACGAGACGCGGCAGGCAATGAACTGGAACGCGGCGGAGAACTTGATTGGTGCACTCAACGGAACACTGAAGAGCAATATGGTCAATCCGCAGGTTCTGAACCGCTGAATCGAGCCAGGCGGATCGCTGCATAGAAATACAAACTCCGCCCGGGTGGGTCCTGTTTTGCCCACTCGGCGGAGATATAGCGAGCGATCCAAGTTCTCTAAGTCAACACGTTGCTACGAGGACATGCGGACAGCGTATCTGCCAGTTGTGGTCCGCGACCGTGAACGAACCGGCGCCGCTGTCGAGTCTTCGAAGCGTCACGCAGTCGTGATTACCGCAGAGTGCGGCGAGATTGATAGATGAATACTTCCAATGTCGAATCCGGCCGGGCGCGTCCGTTGCTTGGCTGCATCGCTGACGATTTCACCGGCGCTACCGATCTCGCGAACATGCTGGTCAAGAGCGGCATGCGTACCGTGCAGACGATCGGCGTGCCCGCTGGCGCCACCGCAATCGACAATGCAGTCGACGCTGACGCTATCGTCGTCGCGCTGAAGTCGCGCACGATTCCTGCCGCCGACGCCGTCACGCAATCGCTCGTCGCGTACGAATGGCTGCGTGCGCAGGGATGCCGGCAATTTTTTTTCAAGTACTGCTCGACGTTCGACTCGACCGACGCGGGCAACATCGGGCCGGTGGCCGACGCGCTGCTCGATGCGGCCGGCGGCGACTTCACGATCGCGTGCCCGGCGTTCCCGGAAAACGGCCGCACGATCTATCGCGGCCACCTGTTCGTCGGCGACGTGCTGCTGAACGAATCGGGGATGGAGAACCACCCGCTCACGCCGATGAAGGACGCGAACCTCGTGCGCGTGCTGCAGCGGCAGACGAAGTCGCAAGTCGGCCTGATCCGCTACGACACGATCGCATTGGGCGCGGCCGCCGTGCGCGCGCGGATCGAGCAGCTGCGCGCCGAAGGCGCGCGCTTCGCGATCGCTGACGCGCTGTCGGATCGCGACCTCTACGTGCTCGGCGAAGCGTGCGCGGGCCTGCCGCTCGTCACCGGCGGCTCGGGCGTCGCGCTCGGCCTGCCGGAGAATTTCCGCCGTGCGGAACTGCTGCCCCGGCGCGACAACGCGGCCTCGCTGCCACACATCGACGGGTTGTCGGCGGTACTCGCCGGCAGCGCGTCGAAGGCGACCAACGCACAGGTCGCCGCGTGGCGCGAAAGCCGGCCGAGCTTTCGGATCGATCCGCTTGCGGCCTCGCGCGGCGAACCCGTCGTCGACGCAGCGCTCGCGTTCGCACGCTCGCACCTGCCGCAGCCCGTGCTGATCTACGCGACCGCGACGCCCGACGAAGTGAAGGCCGTCCAGCAGGCGCTCGGCGTCGAAGCGGCCGGCCACCTCGTCGAAAGCACGCTCGCGGCGATCGCCCGCAGCCTGCGCGACCTCGGCGTGCGCAAGTTCGTCGTGGCCGGCGGCGAGACGTCCGGCGCGGTCGTGCAGGCGCTCGACGTGAAATCGCTGCAGATCGGCGCGCAGATCGATCCGGGTGTCCCGGCGACGGCCACCATCGACGCGCAGCCGCTCGGCCTCGCGCTGAAATCCGGCAACTTCGGCACGGTGGACTTTTTCGACAAAGCGCTGCGCGCACTGCATGCGTGATGCTTGAGGGATCGATCCGCATCGATTCCGATGGATGTTGCCGGTTGCGCGCGTGACATGTTCTTGAGCTGCGGCATCTTGACGATGCCGCAGCGACTCGCAGTCGCAGCGTTCCAACAATACTAACGTTGGATGAATGGATTATCCGGCGTGCGCGTTGCCGTCGAGAGAAATACGCTCTTGGTCTCGAGAAATTCGTATACCGCCTCGATCCCGTTCTCTCTCCCCATGCCGGATTTTTTCATTCCGCCGAATGGCATCATGACGCTGTAGGTTCGGTAGGTGTTGACCCATACGGTTCCGGCCTTGAGTGCCCTTGTCATGCGGATGGCCCGTCCGATATCACCGGTCCACACCCCAGCGACGAGACCGTAGATGACGCCGTTTCCCAGCGTGACGGCTTCCGCCTCGTCTTCGAAGCCCATGACCGACAGAACGGGTCCGAACACTTCCTCCTGGGCAATCCGCATGTCATTCGTTACACCGGTGAATATCGTGGGTTCGATGAACTGCCCGCCCGTCAATCCGGGGCCCGTGGCCGGGCGGCCGCCGAGAATGCATTGCGCGCCCTCGGCTCGGGCGATGTCGATATACTCCAGCACCTTCTGGTATTGCGGTGCCGTAGCGATAGGGCCGACATTGGTTTCCACCGCCATCGGGTCGCCCAATCTGATCGCCCGTGCTTGTGCGACCAACCGCTCGACGAACGCGTCCTTGATCGAGTTCTGAACCAGCAAACGCGATCCTGCGATGCACATTTGCCCCGACGCGCCGAAGACGCCCGAGACGACGCCGATGGCGGCAGCATCGAGATCGGCGTCCTCGAACACGATGTTCGGCGACTTGCCGCCCAATTCCATCGATACGCGCTTCATTGATCGCGCAGCGGCTTCATAGATCCTTGCGCCGGTGACGTCGGAGCCGGTAAAGGAAATCGCGGCGACGTCCGGATGCTGGACGACTTCGGCGCCAACCTCGTGACCCAGTCCGGTGACGACGTTCAGAACGCCGTCGGGTAGCCCGGCTTCCTTGGTCAACTCGGCGAATTCGAGCGAGCTCGCGGAGGCGAATTCCGACGGCTTGACGACTACTGCGCACCCGGCGGCCAGCGCGGGTGCGCACTTCAATGCGAGAAACTGGAGCGGCGAATTCCAAGCGGTCAACGCGGCCACGACGCCGATGGGTTCGCGAACGGTATAGGCAAGCAGGTCGGGTTTTTCGATCGGCATGACCGATCCCTCGATCTTGTCCGCGAGCCCGCCGTAGTAGTACCAGTACTCCGGAATCGTCTTTAGTTGGCCCAGCATCTCGGTGAACACTTTGCCGTTGTCCCGGGTTTCGATCTCGGCCAACCGGTGCGCGTGCTGTGCAACGAGATCGCCGATTCTACGCATGATCTTTCCACGTTCCGTTGCGGACATTCGGCCCCACGGGCCAGTGTGCATCGCACGATGCGCAGCCGCGATCGCACGTGCGGCGTCTTGTGCGTGCGCGCGCGGGATACGGGCCCAGACAACGCCTCGGTACGGATCGACGGTGTCCAGCCATTCACCGCTTGCGGGTTCAACGTGTGCACCATCGATCCACAGTTGATACGTTTTCATTTCGGGGCTTCTCCGTTCGTCGCCCGGCCCACGTGTTCGGTGCTGGTTGAACGTCCGACCGCGAGAAATTCGGCATCGCGAACGGCTGCGTTTCTTCGGGCGAAGTGAATAAAGAGGGATCGGCGATTTTGGTGAGGCAGGCGCGTAAAGTCGAGTTCGTTCTTCTGACTGCGTGGTCAATATTGCTGACCGCCCAGGAATCGGTACGTGCGGGTTTCCATCGCGGGGAATAGCGTTAGCTACGCTTACCGTGGAGACAATCAAAATCGACTGTACATGCAGATAGGCCGCGAGCAAACTTTCCGGTAAACGATGGCGGTACGCACAGTCTAGAGGTGGAGACGATCCCTGCGAGTCGACGTGCATCGGCATGAAAATGCGCATGAAGCGGCAGAGTGACGCCCCATCGATCGCGGACGTCATCGAAGCAGTACCGCGCACCTTGGTCAATCACGCGTCATTTTTACTTTCAGAGCATCGTCGATGTCCAACACACCTGATATCTGCCACAATTTTGCCGACAACGTAGCGAACACGCGTTTCGAAGATCTGTCGCCCGACGCGATCGACGGCGCGAAAAAGAGCATTCTCGACACGCTGGGCGTGACGCTCGCGGCGAGCGGGATGGAACCGGCAGTTGGTCGCCTCGTCGAAATGGTGAAAGAGAACGGCGGGCGGGCGGAGTGTTCGATTCTAGGCTTCGGCGGGCAGGTGCCGGCGGAACAGGCTGCATTTGCGAACGGCGCGATGGCGCATTGCCTGGATTTCGATGACCAGACGCCTTGGGGGGCGCATTCTGCCAGCTCGATCATTCCAGTCGTATTTGCGCTGGCGCAACGCAACGGTGGTGTGTCGGGACGTCAACTGATTACCGCAGTCGCGTTGGGCCAGGATCTGTTTGTCCGGTTGCGTTGCAACGTGGGCTGGCAGCAGGGGTGGAATCTGTCCTCGATGGTCGGCGTATTTTCGGCGACGGCG
This sequence comes from Burkholderia sp. BCC1993, assembly GCF_905339865.1. Taxonomy (NCBI): domain Bacteria; kingdom Pseudomonadati; phylum Pseudomonadota; class Betaproteobacteria; order Burkholderiales; family Burkholderiaceae; genus Burkholderia; species Burkholderia sp. BCC1993. The sequence goes on from NZ_CAJPGZ010000013.1 coordinate 213,811, forward strand.
GCTGCCTCGTCCATACTCGGCCTGTCCCGCGAAGAAACGGCGCATGCGCTGGGCATCGCGAGCATGCAATCGTGCTGCACGATGGAGGTGATTCTCGGTATCGGCAGCGACCTGCGGGGCATGTATGCCGGCTTTACCGCTAAAGGCGCGTTGGTCGCCGCATTGTTGGCTCAGCGCGGTATTACCGGTATCGACTCGCTGTTCGAGGGCACGGCGGGTATCTTCAACACGTACTTCGGCGGCAAGTACGATCGCGACAAGATGCTTGAAAATCTCGGCGAACAGTATCTGGGTGGAACGACGCTCTACAAGGCTTGGCCGGCGGTTGGCAATTCCCACACGTACATCCACGCGACGATCGAGTTGATGAAGCAACACGGTCTTTCCGCGGACGATATCGAAGAGATTCGCGTGTTCGTTGGCGACTTCACGCAGCGTATGTGTATGCCCCTCGAGCTGCGCCGGGCGCCCAGAACACTCGTGGACGCCAAGTTCAGCCTTCCGTTCCTGGTCGGCATTGCCGCGGCAAAGGGCAAGATGCAGATATCGGATTTCAGTGTCACGGGCCTGTGGGATCCTGATGTTCTGGCGATGGCGCAGAAGGTCGTGCCTGTCGAGGACAAAAACCAGGACTGGAAGATGAAGTTGCCTGACGGCCGAGTGGAAATCGTGACGAGAGACGGCCGCAAGTTCGACCGTATCGGCGACAACATTCCCGGTAGCCCGGAGGCGCCGCTTACCTGGGATCAACTGTCGGAGAAATTTCGAGCCTGCGCTTCGGTTGCGGCAGTGCCGCTGTCGGCGGACGGTATCTGTGCCGCGCCGGCCCTGGCTCGCCATCTCGAGACGCTCGACGACGCGACCGAATTGATGAAGGCGTTGACCTGAAGTTGAACATCATGCGCGGTTCGGCGATATAGCCGACCGCGCATTCCGCCACGGGCGCCGTCGTTCTGGCAGGGCTTACTTCGAGAGCTCGGTGATGATTTCGATCATCTTGTCGAGAATCGGATCGTTCTGCCGTTTTACCCATCCAAAGATGAAGCGGGGGGAATAGTCGACGTTGGCGAGCGGCACGACGACGACATTGCTCGGATAGCTGAAGTTCTTTCCCATCACCGCAAGTCCGATCCCCATTCCGACGGAGATCAGATTCATTTGGGAAGTAATCGTGCTGACTTCCTGAACGATCTTCGGTTCGAAACCTGCCATCTGGCAATACGTGTAAAGCTGGCCGTAGCTGAGATTGACGCTCGAGCGCGGAACCGCGACGAATTCTTCGTCGGCAAGCTCCTCGAGGGTGACCGATTTCTTGCGCGCAAGCCGATGCTCTTTCGACACCGCGACGCCGAGTGCGCTCGTCTGGATGCAAAGCGAATCGAGGACGATCCCTTCGCGTGCCTGATTGATTTCAGTGCGTCGCTTGCCGGGGGTGGGGCTAGGCCCGAGATGCATGAAGCCCGCGTCGATTTTGCCTTCGGCGAGGGCCTTCGGCTGCAACGTCGTCGACATTTCGACGAGCGACAGGGTGACCTCCGGGTATTTTTCGTGGAATTCCTTGATCGCTGCGCGGAAGATCGAGTGCATGAGAGTCAGCGATCCGTAGCCGATTTTCAGCGTGCCAGTCTTGCCTTGTCCCACACGCTTGGTCAGGATGACGGCCTCGTTCAGCTCGTCCATCACGCGCGTCAGGTACGGAAGTAACGTACGCCCGGCGGCGGTGAGCTTGACCGTATGCGCGAGTCGCTCGAAGAGCTGCGTGCCCAGTTCGTCTTCCAGGTCTGCAATGATTTGCGATACCGCGGGTCGGGTGATGTGCAGACGGACCGCGGCACGGCCGAAATGCTCTTCCTCGGCCGCCGCGATGAAATAGCGTAGGTGCCGAAGTTCCATTGTTGTGTGTCTCCTCGCAGTGCGGGCAGTGAGTATGGCGGATGAACGTGCCCAGATGAAGAGCAGCAATCCAGCCCTAATTATAGCGAGACGTAAGGTATATGCGGGGGAGCGCCCGAGCAACGCCGCCATATCGGGTCGGCCGCTCGCTCCTTTTCGCCGGTCGGTTAGTCTCGCTTACCGGCACTCCATAATAGCTAACTTGACCCTAGGTCGGGGCGCTTTCAAACTTTGAACCTGATGCTGACGATGTCGCGCTGGTCCTGATTCAGCTTCGAACAGGGGCGAGAGCGGCGTCGAGAGATGCTGCATGTGCGACGTTCGTCTCAACTCGGCGCTCGTGTGCGGCGTAGTGATGAGTGGGAGTCAGTGATGGGCGCTTCTGAAAGATCTTTACGCGCAATCATCGAACGATGGATGGGGGCGTCGGTAAGCGTGCGTGTCACGCATTTCAGCCACGCACTGGACAGGCAACGCAGATTCGTTCGTGTCGAGGTGACGTCGGATCGTGACCCTATTGCGCTCGTCTTCTTTCGTCACGACGACGGTCGATGGTACGTGTTTCCACCGGATCGGAAAGCGCCTTCGATGATGGCCGCGTAGTGGTCCTGCGATCGCGGTTCAACGCTGTCATCGGGCTACTCGCGTGCGTTGTCGAAGGACGGCAGTGCACATGCACGACGCGGCCTTTGACGAGCCGATCAATGTAGCGAGATTTCGTTGTCCGGAATTAAAAATAAAACGTAGAGATCGACGAAATCTCCATATGTTTGGATGGAGCGAATTAAAACGGATGCGCGGTGTGGAATCGCACGCACCCGGATAATGAATCATCAGGAGGTAGGAATGAGATCGTACGAAAAGTGTTATATCAATGGCGAGTGGGTTCATCCGGTCGCACCTCGCGACTGGACGTTGGTCAATCCTGCAACTGAAGAACCGTTTGCAACGGTCGCATTGGCAGGAGCAGGCGAAGTCGATACGGCGGTGAAGGCCGCACGCACCGCGTTCAAGTCTTTCGGCGCGACGACAAAGGCCGATCGCGTCGCCCTGCTGGAACGAATCATCGATCACTTCACGAGGCGTGAACAGGAACTGGCGGAAACCGTCACGCTTGAACTCGGTACGCCGGTCAGTCAGAAGATCCATGCGCCTGCTGCGCTCGCTTCGTTCAAGCAAGCCTTGTCGACGCTTCGCGATTACGAATTCGAAACGCATCTCGGACCGAACCTGGTTCGACGCGAGCCTATTGGCGTATGCGGGTTGATCACCGCATGGAATTGGCCGCTTCAGTTGCTCGCGACGAAATTGGCCTACGCGCTGGCAGCTGGATGCACCGTGGTGCTCAAACCGAGCGAATACACGCCGCTCAGCGCGATTCTCCTCACCGAGATTCTGCACGACGCGGGTGTGCCGAAAGGCGTATTCAATCTCGTCGTTGGCGACGGTCCGACGGTCGGCAACGCGATCAGCAAGCACATGGACATCGACATGGTGTCGTTCACCGGGTCGACTCGCGCGGGCGTGATGGTGGCGGAAGCGGCGGCCCCGTCGGTCAAGCGTGTCGCACAGGAACTTGGGGGGAAGTCGGCGAACGTGATCCTCGACGATGCCGACCTCAAGGCCGCAGCCCAATGGAACGTTACGCGAGCGTTTTCGAATACGGGGCAATCGTGTCACGCACCGAGTCGCATTCTGGTCCTTCGCAGCCAGCTCGATGAGGTCGTGTCGCTTCTCGAAGATGCAGCGAAGACGGTGCGCGTCGGTAATCCGCTGGATCCTGAAGTTGCGATGGGCCCGGTGGTCAGCAAGGCTCAATTCGATCGGGTACAACAATACATCGCGATCGGGATCGACGAGGGAGCTACCGTTTGTACGGGAGGTCTCGGTCGGCCGGACGGGATCGAGCGCGGCTATTTCGTCAAGCCGACGATCTTCTCCGACGTGACGCCCGACATGCGGGTCGCGCAGGAGGAAATTTTCGGTCCGGTGCTGGCCGTTATTCCATACGACTCGGAAGAGGAAGCAATCGAAATCGCAAACGGTACCGAATATGGCCTAGGCGGATATGTATTCTCGTCGAATCGGGAGCGGGGTCTATCGGTCGGTCGTCAATTGCGCGCGGGGCGCGTGTTCCTGAACGGTATGGCGAGCAACACGATGGCACCGATGGGCGGCTACAAGCGCTCCGGGAACGGCCGGGAGATGGGCGTGTTTGGTCTCGAGGAGTATCTCGAGGTCAAGGCGATGATCGGCTTCGAGTGACCTGTCTGCTCGGTCTTGCAATTCGGCGGCCGGACGCGCGCTCATCGTGAGGGCGCGTAGTTGAAGGTCGCGACACCGGCGCCACCATCACATTCGACCGGCGCGAGCTGCGCGCTTTAGCGGGCTCGCGCCGGTTGTCAATTCTCCCGATTCAAGTGGCCTGCCTGGTAGTGGACGGCAAAACTGAAATGCCGCTTGGAAGGGACGTAGACGCCAATTCCCGTTCGGCACGAAACCACCGGCCAACAATGATGTTGACGATCATTGTGTCCTGCGATCCCCATGGATGCAGCACGTCGCTGCTGGAAAGCTCGGAAGACGAACGGCGGCCCGACCAGGTAAGTGAAGCTTACGTGTAGGCCAATCAAAACCAACTGTACACGTTGTACGTCGCTCGGCACACTTGTTGAAAACGAAGGCTGGTTGCCAAAACGATGGGGACGAATCTCGATCGCCAAGTATCGAGGACATTGCTTCGAGCGTGAGGAAGCCGAAGTGCGAAGGTGCGAACCATCCGTCTCTACGAGCATCCGGGCTGTTGAAGTGGCGGCTGCTTAACAGCATGACGCGTATCGACTACAAGTTCATTTTCGTCGTTGTCGATGTGAAGCGCGTTGACGGCAATCAATTGATTGCGTCATGACTGTCGTCACGGCATCGGCATGAGATCGCGTCGCTCGTATACCGTCGTCGTGCGACATGTGCACCGACAGAATATTGCGGTGGATCGTAGCTGATCGAATAAAAATACCCGATACGGGGGAGACATGCAGATACATCTTCGACGAGTTGCTGGCCGCTCATCCGAGACAGGCTGACCGACTTGTTCTGACGACGCACTGTGTCTCTCCGGCAGTCGGCTTGTATTTCCGTCGCCGTCCGTGCATGTCCGTTCCTCGTGATCGGTCGCACGTCGGACTACGTGAGTCGAACAAAACAGATATCAGTGTCCATTACTGAGGAGCGAGACAAGTGAAGATCAACAGGGTTAATGCGGGAGCGCGACTCGATCGCCTGCCGATCGGCACCTTCCACCGGCGCGTACTTTGGCTGGTCGGCATGGGGATGTTTTTCGATTCGTTTGACAATACATTGTCGAGCGCCGTGCTCGCGGCAATGTTGAGTAGTCACTGGTCGACGTTGCAGATGAACTCCGTGTTCATGTCCGCAACATTCGCCGGTCTCACCATCGGTGCCGCACTCGCCGGATGGTTGAGCGACCGCTACGGCAGATTGTTCGCGTACCAGTTCAATCTGGCGATTTTTGGCGTCATGGCACTCGCTTCGGCTTTCGCCCCGTCCATGGAGTGGCTGATTGCCATTCGCTTCGTGATGGGCATCGGGATGGGGGCCGAATATGTGATGGGTTACGGTCTCGTGATCGAGTTTGTTCCCCCGCAGCAACGCGGCCGGTACTTGGGGTTACTCGGAATGATCGCGGGCGCTGGCGTGTTCATCACGGCGCTAGTCGGCATGGTGGTGATTCCGTGGCTGGGCTGGCGTGCGATGTTCGTGATCGGTGGGGTCGGCACATTGTGGGTTTGGTGGTTGCGCCGCCATTTGCCTGAGTCGCCGCGCTGGTTGGAGCGGATGGGTCGAGGCGCCGAAGCGGAGGCGATTCTGCAGAAGATCGAGGCCGAGGCGGGTGTGACCGAACCGCTGCCGGCATCTCAGCAAAACGCAGTTTCCGAACCGCGCAATGTTCCTGTATCGGTGCTGTTCACGCGTCCCGTGATTCGCCGCACGTTACTGGCGATTGTCGTAAACGTCACATGCCTGTTCGGCTCGTACAGCTTCACCGGCTGGATGCCGACGTTCTTTGTCAGCCAGGGGATGAGCGTGACCAATTCGCTGGGATTCCACGCGGCGATGATGGCCGGCTACGTCGTGGGTCCGCTCATTTGCGCATTGATTGCCGACCGCATTGGGCGTCGTTGGGGGCTGGTGATGTTTGGCGTGATCTGCGCAAGCCTCGGCGCCGTGTATCCGTTCCTGACTTCGCCGCTCCCGATCATGACTTGCGGTTTCTTCCTCGTTGCGTCGGTAGCCGTCTTCCTGACGCTTGGGCTTGGCGGCACACCGGAATTGTTCCCGACGGAATATCGGTTCCGGGGTGGCGGCGTCGCGCAAATGATCGGCCGGCTGGGGCTGGTGGGTGCGCCTTTCCTCGTGCTGGCACTGTTCCGGCATTACGGCATTGCCGGCGTCGTGGGCGTGATCTCTGGCGTCTATCTGGCGATTGCGTTGCTCATGGCTGTCGCAGGCATCGAGACCAACCAGCGGTCGCTCGAGGCGCTGGAACCCGACGCGGAACCGGTCTCGCCGGACGCGGTGCCGAATCCGGTACCGAGGAGAACCTGAACTCCCAGGTGGAAAGCGCTCGCGTCGACGGCAGAGCGAGGATTGTGAACGATAGGCCGAGCCGACAACGTTGCGAGCGCCACTGTTCAACTGGATGCTATTGAAAAGGAGGTAGAGGAACCATGCGCGGCATAGTTTTTCGCGGTGACTGCACGCTCGAGCTCGTTACCGTTCCCGATCCGACACCGGGTCCCGGCGAAGTCGTTCTCGAAATGAAGGCTTCCGGCATGTGCGGCAGCGACCTGCATTTCTACCGCCGTCCGCGCAATGCGTTGGCGACGCCGATCATTGCAGGTCACGAACCGAGTGGCGTGGTAGTCGCCGTGGGGCCCGGTGTGACGAGTTCGCTTGCGCGGATCGGCGCGCGCGTGATGGTGCATCACTATCACGGTTGCGCCGGATGCGAGGATTGCCGGGCAGGATGGCCGCAGATGTGCAGCACGATTCCTGCCGTGGTCTACGGGACTGACGCACACGGCGGTCATGCGCCGTACATGAAGGTGCCGGCGAGCACGTTGGTGCCTCTCGACGATCGCTTGAGCTTCGCGGCCGGCGCCGCGATTTCGTGTGGTACCGGCACCGCATGGGGAGCGTTTGAGCGCATGGGGCTAACCGGTCGCGGTACGGTCGCGATCTTCGGGCAGGGGCCGGTCGGCCTGTCAGCAACCGTCCTTGCGAAGGCACAAGGGGCGCGCGTCATCGCGCTCGATCTTGACGAGAGCCGTCGGGGCCAGGCAACCGCATTCGGTGCCGACCACGTTCTCGATCCGCGCAACGGCAACACGGCGGACGCGATTCGCGAGCTTACCGGCGGTAGAGGCGCGACTATGGCGCTCGAGACTGCCGGGGCTGCGTCGGCGGGCCGTGACGCGCTCGCCTGCGTGCGTCCGTGGGGAACGGTGTGTCTGGTCGGCATCGGTGCGGAGATCAGCTTCTCACTTGCGAACGTGCTTCGCACGCAACTGCGTATTCTGACGTCGTGGACGATGTCGATTCAGGCGCAGAAGGCCTGCGCGGACTTCGTGGTCGAGCGCGGAATCGATCTTGACGCGCTCTTTACGGACCGATGGACGCTCGACCAGGCCGACGAAGCTTATCGAAGCTTCAATCGCCAAAGTGGCGGTAAGGGCGTATTCCTCATGTAGCGCGCTTTGGCAGCGGCACCACGTCGGAGACGATCGAACTTCCTGAGCGCGCAGGCGGGTGGCATCGCGATACAGGGCAACTGCGTCTGAATCTGGGCTGGGCCGCCGCGATCTACAGACTCGAACCATCACAGATGCAGTTCGTTGCATCGCATTTTTTACGTGATCAAAAGCCTCATGAACCAGCACGTTTCCACTATCGCGCTCAGCGATGCGACGAAGCAGTTCTTGTCCCGCGAGCAACATGGAATTTTTGTCAACGGGGAGATTGCCTCGGCTACGTCGAGCCGAACATTCGAGACGATCGACCCGTCGACTGGCAAGATTCTCGGCCGCATTGCGGAAGGAGACGAGCGGGATATCGATCTGGCCGTACGCGCCGCACGGACCGCGTTCGAAGGTTCATGGAGCAGCTGGACGCCGTACGAACGGCAGGCATTTCTGTACCGTGTGCACGACACGGTTGAGCGCCATTTCGACGAGTTGGCGGAAATCGAATCGCTGGACATGGGCGCGCCGATATCGCGCACGCGTAGCGCGAAGGGTTCAGTGCTGAAGATGATTCTGTTTTTCGCGTCGCAGTGCAGCAATATCACCGGCGAGACGCTACAGAACGGACTGGCCGGAGAGGTGACAACGCTGTCGATGAAGGCGCCAGTGGGGGTCATTGGCGGCATTATTCCGTGGAACGGATCGCTCGTCAGCCAGTGGTGGTTGCTGGGAGCAGTGATTGCCACGGGGTGCACTGCCGTGCTGAAACCGGCGGAGGACGCGTCGCTGACCGTGTTACGTATGGTCGAGTTGCTGCACGAGGCAGGACTTCCGCGTGGCGTCGTGAATGTCGTCACCGGTTTCGGAGGCGTAGCCGGTGAGGCGCTCGCGCGGCACCCGGGGGTCGACCGGATCGCGTTTACCGGGTCGACTGTGACGGGCCGAAAGATCATCGAGGCGTCGGCCGTCAATATCAAGAGACTTCAGCTTGAGCTGGGCGGCAAGTCGCCCGACATCATTTTTGCGGATGCTGATCTGGACAAGGCCGTGCCGGGTGCGGCAATGGGCGTGTTTTCGAACTCTGGGCAGATATGTTTTGCTGGTACGCGGGTGTTCGTCCAGCGTTCGATCGTTGACGAATTCTGCCGACGCGTCGCGGCCTTCACACAGAGCCTCAGGATTGGACGTAGCCTTGATGCGAATGCACAACTCGGACCATTGATTTCGGCGCGCCAATTGGACCGGGTAATGAGCTATGTCGAGATCGGAGCGCAGGAGGGCGCGCGGCTAGTCTGCGGTGGTGCGCGCGTTGGTGGAGATCTGGCGGACGGGTACTTCATCACACCGACGGTGTTCACCGATGTCGACAATGGAATGAGGATCGCGCAGGAAGAGATTTTTGGACCGGTCCTGTCGATCATTCCGTTCGATACCGCCGAAGAGGCGATCACGCTCGGCAATCAGTCGGAATACGGGTTGGGTGGGGCGGTCTGGACTCGCGACATCTCGACGGCGCTCAAGGTCGTGCGGGGAGTTCATACAGGCGTAATGTGGGTAAATTGCTACGGCTTGATTGATCCGCTCGTTGGATTCGGCGGAACCAAGCATAGCGGATACGGTGCGAAGGGCGGCCGAGCTCATCTCGACACGTACTTGTACACGAAAACCGTGTACATCAATTCGTAACGTACAGGAGATTTTGTGTGCCGCCGGTTGTGCGAAAAGGTTTTTCCGCGCCCGCTTGTATGGAAGGCATTTCGCCGTCACGACCTGGTAAGCGGGCCTTACCAGGCCCGATGGAAAATTCGACTCGACCTCGATTGCCGACAAGCGCAGCATAACGAAATTGTCACGTAGATTCCGGCCGGCGTTCTGTCGGCCGTCTGAGCGCAACGGAGGAGATACATGCGCGTTGGATATGTTGGCTTGGGCGCCATGGGTGGAGCACTTGCACGTCACCTTGTCGGGAAATTCCCGTTGACCGTGTTCGATCTCAGCCCGACGGTCGTCCAGGGTTTTGTAGATTTGGGCGCGAGTGCAGCCGCGTCGCCCGCGGATGTCGCTCGAGCAAGTGACATCGTGCTCTTGTGCCTGCCGCGAAGCTCGGACGTCCAGAAGGTCATCTTTGGCGCTGGCGGTCTGGTTGAGGGGCTGTCCTCGGGCAGTATCGTGGTAGATCAAACCAGTGGCGTGCCGAGCGAAACACGCGAGTTCGCTCGGCAGCTCGCGGAAATGGGTGTCGCGTTGTTCGATGCACCCGTGTCCGGAGCGATGGCAACGGCGATCGCCGGGACGATATCGATCATTGCGTCGGGCCCGTCCGATGCATTCGACACTGCGCTCCCGATCCTGAAGACAATCAGCCCGAACGTCTTCCATTGTGGCCAGCGCGTCGGCAATGGCCAGACCATGAAGACCGTCAACAACATGATGAACGTCAGCTGTCGTTTGGCGACGCTCGAAGTCGTCGCGATGGGGCGCAAGATCGGGTTGCCGCTTGAAACCATGACCGAGGCGATCAACGCGACGACCGCTCGCAACTATACGTCCCAAGGGATGTTGCCGGCGATCGCCGCGGGGCGTCAGTCTACGAAGTTCTCGCTCGCGCTGCAGGTCAAGGATATCCATCAGGCCATTTCGCTCGGTGCGGAGCAGGGGGTGCCGATGCCGATCGGCGGCGCAGCCCGCGCAATACTGCAAATCGGATTGAACGCACTTGGCAAAGACGCCCAACTCGAGGAAATGATCGGTGTCATTCAATCCATGGCCGGGACGCAGTTTGTCGAAAAGTCTGCCGACTCGGAAGCAAAGGAGGTGAAGTAATGAATATCGGGCTGGCAGGGACCGGCGCACTCGCAGCTTTCGTGTCGCGTCGGTTGGCAGGCAAATATCCGGTTTTTTTTGTCGACATCGCACATGGGGATTCGTCTCCTGCGGTGGGGGTGGAGCGACTCGATAGTCTCGCCGCGCTGGGAGGGCGTTCAGATGTTGTTCTGTTGGCTGTGGATTCCGAGACGCAGTTGGATGAACTGCTCTCGCAAGATGGATTGTTGGCGGGCTTGTGCGAAGGGAAAATCGTCGCGAACCTCGGGCAAGACGATCCGGATAGGGCACGCGAACGAGCGGTGAAGTTGGCCGGACGCGGAATTGCGTTGGTCGACGCGCCGCTGCATACCGAGAACACGGAATCGATCCACGAAGCATCTGCGATCTTGTTCGGGGGGGCGTCCACCGCATTCCACTCTCTTCACACTGTGCTGGAAACCATCTGTCCGACGATCGTGCAATGTGGCGATACGGGCAACGGGCACGCCACACGGTTGGTCGTGGCCGCGATTGCGGCTTGCAACCGGCTAATCACGTACGAATGTGCCGCGATGGGTGTCAGCAACGGCCTGACCATTGGCGACATGGCAATCGTACTGAACAAAAGTTCGGGCTATAACAGTGCGTCCGCGCGCGTGCTTCCAGCGCTTGCGTCGACGGGCCACACGGCCGATGCAACGCTAGGGGATGTTGCAAGTGACGTCACGATGGCATCGGCGGTCGGTATGCGCTATGGCGCGCCGATGCTGATTGCGACGCTTGTCCGCTCGATGCTGGATGCGGCCTGCAACCGATTGGGCAATTCGGTCAGCATCGACGAGTTGGCCGCTGTTTGGGAAGCGGACGCACGGCTGCCGGTTCCTCAACGCTTCTAACGATAGAGCGAGATCACTGGCCAAAAACGGAATCAAAATATCGCGGCGACGATGCCTGGTGGACGCATCGCCGCCGCGTTCAAGTACTGTCAGGCGATGTTGTCGGAGGGTGCGCGCGGTGCCGAGTCGTCGTCAATCGATACCATCGCCGCCGATTCGCTACGAAGTGCGTTCAGAAAGTGCGAAACCAATGGGCTAGCGCGTTCGGCGTCCCAGATCGCGCCGATGTCCGGGAATCGGATGGCGGGTCCGAGCCGCACTCGGTCCAACCCAAACGTTTTGTATAACTGCAGTTCGGAACCCAGCAGCGTCGACAGATAGTTGCCGCCGTCCATCAGAAGCTGGGCGCGGATGGATGAGCCAGCTTCAACGCATGGCTTCGGCGCAGGAAGATGCTGTTCCGCAAATGCTGCATCGACGAGGGTCCGCATTTCGGCTCCCGATGGCGGAAGAATCCATGCGTAATCGAGGAGGTCGGGCCAACGTGGGGGCGCTTCTTCCAGGCACGGATGCCCGCGTCGCGCAACGATCTGGATACTGTCGGCGAGCAGCGGTTCTGTCGCAAATCCAGTACCAAGTGCATGGGCGCCGAGTGCGCCGATGATCACGTCGATGCTTCTGTTCGTCAGCATCTCGAGCAGCGAGGCAAACGGTGCTTCTACGACCGAGACGAAAATGCCTGGCCACGCCTCCTGGAGGCGGACAATCGTCTTCGGAAGCAATACGCGCGGTAGACCGCTGCCCACGTGCAGGCGACCATGCAATCCGGATTGCACCGCTTTCAGATCCGCGTCGGCGCGATATACCTCACCGAGCATGCGCTCCGCGTGCGAGCGCAGCACTTCTCCGGCCCATGTCAGCTCCAGCCGGCGGTGTCGGACGAAAAGCGCATGGCCGATGACGTCTTCCAGATCACTCAACCAGTGAGATAGCGCCGGTTGGGTCATGTGCAACTGCGCAGCGGCCGCCGTCATGCTTCCTGTCTCATGGAGTGCGATGAACACCTCGAGATGGCGCAGTTTCAGTTTGCGCGCCCACGGAATGCTGTGAAGGGTGTTCTCCATCGATCTTTGAGCCTGGCCATGTGCTTTCGTTTATGGATACATCCAGTTTATTCATTTCCATCCCGGCAGGCTAGCTTTGATAATGGTTCGCATACCAGACGAACATGGTTGAGTACGGTGGCCAATCGATTAGATCGATGAGGTCGCCACGATTACGAATACAACGACGTACCGCGCGTCGCGGTCGTCATAAGGAGACAACGTGAGCAGATCCAGTGCAAAGCGCACATTGGGTGCCGCATCCATTGGAAACTTCGGCGAAATCTACGATTTCGCCGTATTCGGATTCTCGGTGCCGTTCATCGCAGCGCATTTCTTTCCCGGCACCAACCCGGCGACCGCCATTCTCAAGACTTTTGCTGTTTACGCCGTTGCATTCGTTGCGCGCCCACTCGGGGGCCTGGTGTTCGGTTACATGCTGGACAGGGTGGGACGCGTCAAGGTGCTGGCAATGACGATCTGGTTGATGGCGGCCGGAACCGCGATGATCGGACTGTTGCCGACTTACGATGCGATCGGCATTGCTGCGCCGATTATCCTGGTGCTCTGCCGACTTGCCCAAGGCTTTGCAATGGGAGGGGAAACGACAGGGAGTACGAGCTTCATTCTCGAATCCGCCCCCGTCAAAGGTCGCGGGAGATGGGTTGGCATCATCTGGTTCTTCGCGCATTTGCCGAATGCACTCGTTGCGCTGATGCTTCTCGCGATGCAGGTGTTCATCGGTAAAGAAGCTTATCTGGATTGGGCGTGGCGTATCCCGTTCGTCATCGGTGGCCTGATTGGCATCGTCGGATGGTGGCTCCGCAGCTCGCTGGATGATCCCGAGGAATACAAGCTTGCAACACGCGGCAAGCGCGGCATGAGCCCGCTTCGTGCAATGACCAGTTCAGGCTGGAAGTCGATGATGTATGTGGCAATGATTCAGCCCGTCCAGACGGTTGGATCATATTTGTTGCTCGGCTTCATGTACACCTTTCTCGTCAGGGAGACGGCCCTCGACTCGACGGCGGCGCTTCTGGCGAATGCCGGCGCAATCGTGGTGTTGGCCATTTTCATTCCAGTCGGCGGCGCGTTGAGCGATCGTTTCGGTCGGAAGCCGATACTTTCAGTCGGTGCGCTTTTTATTGCGCTTGTGGCCTATCTTTCTGTCCGCCTTGCTGCCAACGGAACGTTCTTCGATGCAGTCGCCGGGCAGGTGCTTATCGCGATCGGTGTCGGCATTTACAGCGGCGCCTGCTTTGTGACTGCAGCCGAGTTTTTCCCGACGCATTTTCGCGCGACCGGCCATGCGATTTCATACCAGGTCATTGTGGCTGCAATGGGCGGTACGACGCCGCTAATCAGTACGTGGCTAGTGCGTACGCTTGGATCGCCGTTGGCCCCCGGTTGGTACGTCACGGCCGTTGCCATCGCTTGCCTGATTTTGATTCGGTTTGTACCGGAAACGAAGGATGTCGACTTGAGCGGACCGGTCGACGAGCAAGACAAGCGCATCGAGCGCATTCCGAGCCCCACGGCAGTCGCTCGCGTTAAAACGACCAAATGAGAAAGGTATCTGGCATGGAAATCTACGATTACATCATCATCGGCGCTGGCTCGGCCGGATGCGTCGTTGCGCGGGAACTCAGCGAAAATCCGGAAAACAAGGTGTTGTTGCTCGAAGCTGGGCCACCGTCGGACAAGTTCTGGGTGCATACCCCAGCGGGGATGGCAAAACTGTACTTCAACGACACGCTCAACTGGAACTACTACACCGAACCGATGCCGGCACTACGCGATCGCAAGATGTATTGGCCACGCGGAAAGGGGTTGGGTGGATCGAGCTCCATCAACGGCATGATCTATATCAGAGGTCACCGCGGCGATTTCGACAAGTGGCGCGATCTGGGCAATCCGGGTTGGGGCTATGACGATGTTCTGCAGCATTTCAAACGCATCGAGCATAACGAGCGGGGCGCGGACGAGTTTCGAGGTGCCGGCGGTCCGCTGTGGATCAGCGACCCCGCGGTGAAGGTTCCGAGTTCGTACGACTTCATCGAGGCGGCACGGCGGGTCGGTATTCCGGAAACGGAAGACTTGAACGGCGCAATTCACGACGGTGTCGGATTTATGCAGCATACGATTCGCGACGGGCGCCGGCAGTCGGCGTACGTCGCGTTTGTCGAGCCGGTTTTGAATCGACCTAATCTGACCGTAAGGACCGGTTGTTTGGTCCAGCGCATTCTTTTCGACGATGATCGTCAAGCGACGGGCGTCGAGATTCTGTGCGACGGGGCTATCCAATCCATCGCTGCCGCGAGAGAGGTAATTTTGTCGGCGGGTTCGTTGAATTCGCCCCAGATCCTCATGTTGTCCGGTGTGGGGCCCGGTGAGGAACTTCAGCGGCATGGGATCCGGCAGGTCGTTGAGCTTCCTGGAGTTGGTCGTAATCTGCAGGATCACTTCTACGTACATACCGCCTACAGATCAACGGATCGCAGCTCGTATAACCGAAACATCCGTGGGATGTGGAAGTACTTCGAAGGTGCTCGCTATCTGCTGACACGAAGCGGATACCTGGCCCTTGGGTCGTCTCAGGTCGCGGCATTCGTGAAAAGCCGGCCCGAAGTCGACTACGCCGATTTGCAGATCAGCTTTCGGCCGATGACGTTTACCTATCATCCGAGCGGGCACGTCGAAGTCGATCGGCAGCCGGGCATGGGGGTATCGGTATTCATCCTGCGCCCTCGTACGACCGGCGCAGTCACACTCCGATCCGCAAATCCAGCCGACAAGCCGATGTTCACGCCAAACTTCCTCACCGACGAGGACGATGTGCGCGTCATGATCAGCGGCATCAAGCAGATCCGGCAGATCATGGCGACGGAGCCGATTGCATCGAGAGTGATCAATGAGCACGTGCCGGGGACGCAGGTGAAAACCGACGAACAGCTGCTCGACTTCATGGCCGAGACGGGGAACACTGCGGCACATCAGACCAGTACCTGCAAGATGGGACGAGATGCGCTCTCGGTGGTCGATGAGCGTCTTCGTGTCCGAGGAATCGGACGGCTGCGCGTAGTCGATGCATCGATCATGCCGCACGTCACGTCGGGGAACACCAATGCACCCACACTCATGATCGGCGCCAAAGGTGCCGATATGATCAACCACGATGCCGTTCCGAGGCGCGTTATCCGCGTATGAGCGTTCGTGTACGGTGATGAGCGCCAGCGGCGGCGTTAGGGTGGCCAGTAAGTCGGCGCTCATCACCGGTATCGGCGCGGACCGACAGGCCGCGTTCTCGCGGCGCTCGTGTTGGCGGCCATATACGATGGTGTTGGTTCAATTCTGCGAATGCGTCGCACAATCCAGGTGCGAACATCAGATCGTGCGCCCGCCTTTCTCTGACTGCTTCGGGGGGGATTCTACCGTTCGGGGTGCTGCGGAGATACTCTGCTGTTCTTCCACAATCAACGTGGTCTGGATTATTTCTGCAGCGTTCCGGTTAGTCGGTTTCGTAGCCTCGGAGCGCCGCTGCTGTTAGCGAAACTTACCAGGCTATCAATGAAAACGAACTGTACTAAGGCAGGTGCTACGCGCAAAATCAGCAACATAGTTAATGTGCTGAAGTTGGACATCAGCTGCGCCATTTCCTCTTGCAGCGGTGCTATGGCGATCAAGCCATACGCGCAACTTGTTAGCCATGTTGCAGCGATGGGGCGTGCAGCAGAGGAAGAGCCAAGCGCGAGCAACGAGTGTCTGGACGTCGCGACGCAAGCAGGCATCCGGACGTTGGTGCACTGAACGTGCACGACATGGGGAACGAAAATTCGGCAACTTGAGTTGCTTATATTTCGGACACCATATTGACCCAGCTATCACTGGATTTTTGGCCTATGCATGGCCGGACAGGCACCACAAGGAGGGGGTAAATGCGAATTTCGGAAGCTTCGTCGACGGATTATGGCCGGATCGGTAGCAATATGCGGGAAGGGGTGCTCGAGCAGAAATTTCTGTTGCAGGGAAAGCCGGGCTCGCCGAACAACTATCTGATCAACGTAGGTCGTACCGGTGCCGGCGGTTGGGTGGCACCGAGCCACCGACACAACTTCGATCAGGTACGCTACGTGATCAAAGGCGATTTTCCCTACGGGCAGGGAAAGGTACTGCCGGAAGGCTGGGTCGGTTACTTCCCCGAAAGTGTGTACTACGGGCCGCAGGAACGTCCCGAAGGGCTTGAAGTGATGGTTTGCCAGTTCGGTGGCTCGTCAGGTTACGGCTTCGTGAGCGTTGAAGAGCGCGAGGCAGCAAACCAGGCACTGAAGAGCAAGGGCGAATTCAAGGAAGGCATTTTTACGTGGTACGACGAGTCCGGGAAAAAGCACAACCAAGACGGTTTCGAGGCCTGCTTCGAGTATGTGAAGGGTCACAAGCTGGAGTACGCGATGCCGCGGTATGAAGACCTCGTACTGATGAACCCGGCCAGCTTCGACTGGGTTCCGAGCGGTACGGCGGGGGTTTACACGAAGTTGCTTGGCGCTTTCACGGAGCGCAATACGCGGATCGGCTTCGTGAAGCTTGAAGCCGGTGCTACGTTCGCCGCAGGGATGCAGTCGTCGATCGAGGTGCTGTTCCTCAGCAAGGGGAGAGTTGTCGTCGAGGGCAAGGAGTTCGGTCTTCACACCGCGTTCGAGTTCGATGCCAACGAAGGGCCGGTGTCGATCAAAGCGATCGAGGAAACGGAACTGCTCAGTCTGGTGCTTCCGACGTTCTGACGGTCTGGCGAAAGCGCTGCGGGCACTGAACCAACGGGTGCCGACGCCGATGGGGCGTCGGCACCCGTGCTCTCATGGTCTTAAGTTTTCAGTGAGGGTTGGCTCGTGGAGACTTCGGGAATCGATACTCGATCTGGTTTCTATTCCAGTGAAGGGTAGCTGCAGCAGTCATATACTTTCCTGCAGCTAGTGCCCTCGTTGTCGCCACTCGAGAGATTTCTCGGATAATCCTGTTGGTCCGGTCTTGCAACCGTGGGGTGGGGCCATCTACACGGGCGCGGAGTATTTCGCAGTTTCGTTTGCCTGCGAGGGCGTTCAACGTTCGTGGCTTTCTTGCAGCACGGACGTCTTTTTCAAGGTGCCCGCGTGCGTCGGTGGAGGTATCCGGAATTTCGTGTGTGAGGCGGGTTGAGATTCAGACTCCAATGTTGAATCGTTCCGGGTAAAGCAGTGCAAACTGCGTCATCGCGCTCTTCCAATCGTGTCGGGAGCCGGTCCATTTGGCAACGACGTTGCGCAGCGCCAGCCAGATCAACTTCAGCGCGGCCTCGTCCGACGGGAAGTGGCCGCGCGCCTTGATGATCTTCCGAAGCTGCATGTGCAGCGACTCGATCGCGTTGGTCGTATATACAATTTTCCGGATGTCAGGCGCGAAGGCATAGAACGGAATCACTTGATCCCAGGCCCGGCGCCAGAGTGCGGCGATCGGGGGGGTATTTCGTGCCCCAAGGGCTCGTATCGAACGCGTCTAACGCCACGGCGGCGGCTTCGGCCGACGGTGCCTGGTATACCTCCTTGAGCGCCGCCGCGACCGATTTCCTGTCTTTCCAGCTGGCGAAGTCCAGCGCATTGCACACGCCGTGCGCTCGCACTGGCGAATCGAGAACTCGATGCACTGGGTGCTCGACGTAGCGTTCGGCGAAGATCAATGCAGGGTGCGAGTCGAACATGCGGCGCAGAACTTTGCAATTCTGCGCCGCATCACGATGAACCTGCTGCGCAAGGACACGCAAACCAAGGCAGGCCTCAAAATCCGCCGGCTCAAGGCCGCCACTAGCGACAGCTATCGCGCTCAACTCCTTGGCTGGTAGCGCCCTTCATGCGATTGCACTGCCGAAACCACCTGAAAAGAGCGCAACTGTAGTTCGTCGGACTCCAACGATGACTCCTATTCCCCCGCTTGCATCCGTGAAATTGACGTGCTAATTTTTCATGAAATTAGCCGACTGAAATTTCACGGGAGCCCGCATGTTCGTGCAGTCCGACCGTCACGTCGCAAGCTACTACGCCGGCACCTACCCGGCGCCGATCCCGCGCCGTCCCGAACTGGACGAACGCGTCGACGCCGACGTGCTGGTCGTCGGCGCGGGCTTCAGCGGGCTGCACACGGCGTTGCGCCTGGCGCTTGCGGGCAGGCGCGTGGTCGTGCTCGAAGCGAGCCGCGTCGCGTGGGCCGCATCGGGCCGCAACGGCGGGCAGGCGCTGCTCGGCTGGTCGTGCGACATGCAGCCGCTCGAGGATTCGCTCGGCCGCGACGGCGCGCGCGTGCTGTGGGACAGCATGCGCTGGGCCGCGGCCGAAGTGCGCGAACTGCCCGCGCGGCACGGCTTCGACATCGACTATCGGCCCGGCAGCCTGTGGGCCGCGGTGCGGCCGCGTCGCGTTGCGCTGCTCGCACAGGCCCGCGACGAAGCCGCGGAGCGCTGGGGCTACGACCGGCTGCGCGTGATCGGGCAGGACGAGATGCCCGAGTGGATCGGCAGCGCGCGCTATCTCGCCGCGCTCTGCGATCCCGAGGCCGGCCATCTGAATCCGCTGAAGCTCGCACTCGGTCTCGCGCAGACGATCGAACGGGCCGGCGGCCGCATCTTCGAGCAAAGCCGCGTGCTCGACTGTCGCGAGACGGCCGGCGGTCACGTCGCACGCACCGCGCACGGCGAAGTGCGCGCGGACGTGCTGGTGCTCGCGTGCAACGCGTACGTCGACCGGCTCGATCCCGAGCTGTCGCGCCGGTTGCTGCCGGTCGGCACCTACCAGGTCGCGACCGCGCCGCTTTCGGCGGACGTCGCCCGCTCGCTGCTGCCGCAGAACAGCTGTGTGATCGACAACCAGTTCGTGCCCGACTACTTCCGCCTGAGCCCCGACAACCGCCTGCTGTTCGGCGGCGGCTGCACGTATCTCGGCGGGATTCCGGCCGACATCGCGGCCGCGACGCGCCCACACCTCGAACGCGTGTTCCCGCAACTGGCCGGCGTGCCGCTCGACTACGTGTGGGGCGGCCACATCGACATCAGCATGCGCCGCACGCCGGACATCGGCCGCCGCGGCCAGCGCTTCTGGCTGCAGGGTTTCTCTGGGCACGGCGTGCTGCCGACGCTCGCCGGCGCGCGCGCGGTCGCCGATGCCGTGCTCGGCGACGATCGCCTGCTCGCGCAGTACCAGCGCATCCGTAACCCGCGCTTTCCCGGCGGCGACCGCCTCGCCGCGCCGCTGGAAGCGATCGGCAAGGCCTGGTACCGTTTGCGCGATACCGTCTGACGTACCGGAACTCATCATGAACGAACAGGAAGAGATAGAAAGTCTGGCGATCCTGATCCGCGACCTGCGCAAGCATCGCAAGGTCACGCTCAACGATCTCGCGGAACGGATCGGCCGCTCGGTCGGCTTTCTGTCGCAGGTCGAGCGAGGGCTGTCGCGCCCGACGGTCGCGGATCTCACCGCGATCGGCGAGGCGCTCGGCGTGCCGACCACGTATTTCTACAGCCTGAGCAAGCCGCGCAGCGTGCCGTGGGCCACGCGGCCCGACGAGCGGCGCACCGTGTATTACGCGGCCGGCATCACGGACATCCTCGTGTCGCCGAACATGCGCTCGCGCTTCTCGATCCTCGAGAGCCATCTCGCGCCCGGCGCGAGCAGCGGCGAGCGCTCCGTCGACGACAGCGACGAGCAGGGCGGCTTCGTGCTCGAAGGCGAGCTGACGATCTGGATCGACGGCGACGACACGCCCGTCACGCTCGGCCCGAACGACGCATTCCAGCTTCCCGCGCACAAGCGGTTTCGTTACGCGAATCTGGGCGACGCGCCGGCGCGCGTGATCTGGGTGTTCACCTGAGTTCGTCGGCGGGCGGTCCGGCGGATCGTCGCGCCGTGCTGCTGGTTTGCAGTACTGATCGACATCGGGCATGTGACGTGCCGCATGCCGATGAGTCCGGTTCGCCGCGCTGCGGCACCGTCATACAAGACATGGAAAGGATGAGACATGGCTGACGTCGTTCCCGTGCTGGTCGATGAAGTCCGCGCATTCCGGCAGGCGCATCCCGAGATCCGTTATGTCGACCTGATCTGTCTCGACCTGCCGGGCCATTTCTACGGCAAGCGTTATCCGATCGATGCGCTCGAGAAGGTCGCGTCGGGCTCGCTGCTGAAGCTGCCGCAGAACTGCGTGCTGCTCGGCACGCAAGGCGGCCTCTACAAGATCGGCGATTACTGCTTCAACGACGGCGACCCCGACGCGCCGCGCCGCCTGATCCCCGGCACGCTGAAGCCGGTGCGCTGGGAGCGGCAGCCGCTCGCGCAGATGCTGATCAGCTCCGACGGCACGGACGCGCCGATCGAGTTCGAGCCGCGCGAGGTGCTGGCGCGCGTGCTGCGGCGGTTCGCGGCGCGCGGCATCCGGCCGGTCGTCGCGTTCGAGCTCGAGTTCTACCTGTTCGCCGCGCAACTCGCGGACGGGCTGCCGCAGTATCCGCGCGACCGCTTGAGCGACGACCGCGACGACCAGCCGAACATGCACATCGAACGCCTGTCGCGGTTTTCCGATGTGCTGCACGAGATGGTCGAGGCCGCGTGCGAGCAGGGCGTCGACGCGACGGTGATCACGGCCGAGCTCGGGCCCGGCCAGTTCGAGATCAACTTCGGCCACACCGACGACGCGCTGCGCGCGGCCGACTGGTCGGCGCTGTTCTGCCGCAGCACGCGCGGCGTCGCGCTGCAGCACGGCTATCGTGCGAGCTTCATGGGCAAGCCGTACCTGCATGCGCCGGGCAGCGGGATGCACGTGCACGTGAGCCTGTATGACGACGCGGGCCGCAACCTGCTCGCGGCGGACGCGCAGCGGCCGCTGCGGCATGCGGTGGCCGGCTGCCTCGCGCTGCTGCCGCACTGCATGCCGGTATTCGCGCCGAACCACAATGCGTTCCGCCGCTACGGCTCGATGGTGAATGCGGCGAGCCGCGCAAGCTGGGGCTTCGAGGATCGCGACGCGTGCATCCGGATTCCGGAATCGGATGCGCGCAATCTGCGCATCGAGCATCGGCTCGCGAGCGCGGACGCGAATCCGTACCTGGTGCTCGCGGCGATCCTGTCCGGGATGGAGCACGGGCTCGACGCACGGATCGAGCCGATCGCGCCGCTCAACGACGATCGCGGCAGCGGGATCGATTTCCCGAAGGAGATGCTGTCGGCCGTCGCGGCGATGCAGGATCACGCGGCCGTGCGCGACGGGCTCGGCAGTGAATTCGTGATGGTGTATTGCGAGAACAAGCGGCAGGAGGAGCTGGATTTTCGCAACGAGATCGGGGCGCGCGAGTATCGGTGGTTTCTGTGACGACATCACGCGTGACCCCGCCGCGGGTCACGCGCAATCGGCCTGCGTCGTTGCTTGCGGTCGAATCCGCTCAATACGTGGACAAGGCGTTCCAGCGCTCGCCGTCCTTCACTTCGACGGCTGCGGTCGCGACCGGCGTCATGACCAGCAATTCCGTCGCGCGCACCGACCACACGACGGCGATCAGCGTCGAGTCGTCGAGCGTCGTTCCGTTCAGGTACAGGCTCATGCTTTTGACGTCGGTTTTCAACACGCTCCAGTCGACCTTCTTCAGGCCGTCGATCGCGAGACGATAGAAGAAGTCGTAGTTGTCGTAGGCCGTCTGCGTGTCCGTGCCGGTGCTGAAGAACCAGCCATTCTCCTTGTTCTTGTACATGCACCAGCTTTGCGCCTGCTGCGCGAGCGTGCCGGTCGTGACGAGCTTCACGAGATTGCTTTTCGCGTCGTCGACGGTTTTCGCCTGCCACGGCGCGAAGCCGCCTGCCGCCTTGACGTCCGCCGGCGTGCGGCCGGGTTTGCCCGCGCGGGCGTTGTCTTCACCACGGTATGCGTATTGCATGATGTGCCTCCGGTTCGATATCGGTCGGTGGGGATGTGTCCGCGATGCGAATGGACACGAGCACGATATCGGCGGCGCACGCGGCGGAAAATGGACCGAAGGTGTGGCGGGGCGTCAGGGGGAGGACGGCACGGGACGATCGTTCGGGGTGCCACGCATTGCCGGGTCGCGGATAAGCGCGGCATGAACGGGGACGAGCATGCGGACGAGATGGCAGGTCAAGGGCCGAATGAACGGAATGACGGGAATGACGGGAATGGCCGAACGCGGCCATCCCCGGTTCATCCGTAGCACGCCGGCGCAGCGCCGGCGGCATGCTTACTCGCCGAGCTTCGCCGTCACGCACCCCGTGCTCGCGCACTCGCGCTCGCGTTCGCGCAGGAACGACAGGCGCGATTGCGTCGCGTCGATCGCGCACTGGAGGTTCACGAGATAGCCGTCGTCGCGCGTTTCGCTGCAGCGGTCGTCGCGCTGCTTCATCCACGCGAGTTGGCCCGTCTTCAGCTTCGCCTGCTGGTCGCCGCTCAGCTGCTTGCGCACGCGGCCGTACTCGTCGTTCAGCTCGCGGTCGAGCTGCGAGAATTCGTTGCTGCTGCAGTACACCTGGTCGAACGCGCTGCGCGGCTTCCCGCAGCCGGCCGCCTGCGCGGCGAACGGCACGGCAAGTGCGAGCAATGCGCAGGATACGAGCAGATTCTTCTTCATCATTGTGGTGCTCCTCACTGGGTGAAAACCGTTGAAACCAACCGGCGGCGCCTTTACCTGGCCGCCGTACACGCGTCGATCCCGCCCGCGATCGCGGTGGCGAGGCGCTGGATCGTCTCGCGCTGCGCGAGCCGTTTTTCCTCGTCGGGATTGACGATCACGCCCGCCTCGACCAGCACGGCCGGGATCGGCGCGGTACGCAGCACGACGAGATCGTCGAAGCGGTGGATGCCGAGTTGCGGATCGATCAGCGGGCGGTTCTCGCCTTTGATCGGCTGCGCGTGATACAGCGACGGCCGTTCGCCGGCCGCGACCAGGTGTTCGGCGATCGCCTTCGCGCAACGCAGGCTTTCCGCGTAGTGCGGATTGCGCTCGGACACGAACACGGCGAAACCGCGGAATTCGCGTTGCCGGCCCGCGTCGATGAACGGCTGCTGCATCGAATCGTGATGGATCGACACGAACAGGTTCGCGTCGGGCGCCTGCGTCGAGCGCTGGTCGAGGGCGATCTCGCGGCCGTCGGCCGACGTGCGCAGCACGCGATCGCCGTGCGCGGCGAGCGTCTCCGCGACGGCGGTGGACAGGTCGAGGTTGTACCGGTATTCGACCCGGCCGCTTGCGCCGGTGGCACCCGGATGGGCCGGCGTATGGCCGGTGTCGACGACGACGTAGCGGCCGGAGGCCGGCTGTGCGTCCGGACCTGCCGCATCGGCCGCATGCAGCGCCAGCGGCACGCCGAGCAGCGGGACGCACGCGAGCAGGCGCGTGGCGGCGCGCACGAACGGACGAAGGCGTCGAAGGGTTCGGTTTGTCATTGTTGTTGTCGAGGAGGGCATGCGGCGCGTCGCCTGGCGCGCACCGTCGGCCTGCTCAATGCAGTCGGAATGTCGCGCGATTATAGCGGTTGCCGGCGGTGCCGCAATGACGGAATGCGCGGCGTCGCGCGCGCCGGAAACCGGCGCTCAGGCGAGCACGCGCCGGGCCGCGAGCATGCCCCAGTACGATGCTTCCTCGAACAGCGACAGCCCGGACAGGTCCGCATGCGCGAACACGACGGGGCCATCGGCCTCGCGCAGCGCGAGCAGCCCCGGCCGGCTCAGGAAGCCGACGTCGGGCGTCGCCATCGCGTGGCCGCGCACGGTGATCTCGAGCGCGGTCGCATGCTTCCACAGCTCGCGCCCGTACACGGCCTGCAGGTCGATCGCCGCCTGCTCGCGCAGCGCGTCGGGCTTTGCCTGGGCAAGCCAGCGGCGCGTGTCGTCCGGCGCCCGGGTGCTCAACGCCTGATAGGCGGAGAACACGGAACGCGTCGGCGGCGACATCCGGATCAGCTGGTGCGTCGACACGACATAGCCGAGCCCCGCGCCGTCGTAGACGACGTTGTCCCACGCGAGCGGCACGCCGGCTGCCTCGGCCGGCATCCCGTCGAGCAGGAAATTGGACACGAGCCACGGCGCGCGCGGCGGCAGGTCGCGCGCGGGATCGAAGCCGTCGGCGCGCAGTTGCGGAAACACGCGAGCCGCGACGAACAGCGGCATGGCGCTGACGACGCGCCGCGCCTTCAGCGTGAACGTCGACAGCGTGCCGTCGTCGGCGATGCGCGCACACAGCACGTCGACGCCGCCCGCGCGCTCGGTCGCGCGAACGGCGAAGCCGCGCCGCGACCACGCGTTCGAGCCGGTGCGCGCGGTGATCGAGTCGCTCAGCTTCGTCACCATCGTATGCAGCCCGTCGGGCCAGGTCAGCACGGCGCCGTCGCCCGCATCGCTCGCGTGGCCGCCGCGCGACGAGAAATAGTGCAGGCCGGCCCACGCGGACACGTGCTCGTAGCCCGCACCGTAGTCGTCGCGGCAGCAGTAGTTCAGGTACCAGTGCAGCGCGGTCGCGGTGTAGCCCTCGTCGAGCAGCCACTGCCGGAACGAGCGCCGGTCGAGCGCGCGCCAGCGCGGGTCGCGCGACGATTCCGCGAGCGGGATGCAGAACACCTTGCGGCCGTCCGCGCCGCGCGCGGTGCGCAGGCTGTCGGTGTAGGCGAAGAAGCGCGTTTGCTGCGCGAGCGCGTCGGCGTCGAGGCCGGCCGTCGGCACGATGCCGTCCTGCCACTGGCCGCCGATGAACAGCCGTTCGTCGGGGGCGTGCACGAGCGCGCGTTCGTCGTACGCGGGTTGCGCGGAGAACGGCGCCGCTTCGATCACGCCGAGATCGGCGAGCATGTCGCGCAGATGCGCGGATTCGAGCGACGGCAGCGGCAGGTAGTGCGCGCCCTTCGGATAGCCGAGTTCGCCGAAGCGGCCGCCGGCCGCATTGCCGCCGAATTCGGGGCCGGCGAGCACGACGAAGCGTGTGTGTCCCGCGCGCGCGAGCTGCCACGCGCACGACAACCCGGACGCGCCCGCGCCGAGGATCGCGACGTCGGTCTCGATCGTGCCGGACGGCGGTGGCAGCGCCGCGTGGTCGCGCAGCGCATGGCCTTCGCGCATGCCGGGGTAGCCGACGCGCGGCGTCGTCTCGATCCAGCCGGTGCGGCCGCACGCGGCGAGCGACGCCGCCGCGGACGCGACGAGGAACGTGCGGCGATCCATCAGCGCAGCACGTGCTTCCAGTCGTCGTCGAAGCGGCGCACGAGCGGCTGGTCGTTGAGTTCGTTCGGCGACATCGGCAGCGCCGGCATGTCGGCCGGGAAGTGGAACATCTCGGCGGCCGTCTGCGCGTCGAGCCAGCGCGTCGGCACCGAATAGCGTGTCGGCACGGTGAAGTCGCGACGCTTGCCGGCGATCACGAATCCCCAGTCGCCGAACGACGGCACGTAGCAGTGGTATGGCCAGGTGTTGAGCCCGGCTTCGCGCAGCGTCGCGATGATCGTCCAGTACGCGTGCGGCGCGAAGTACGGCGACGTCGACTGGATCACCGCATAGCCGTTCTCGGACAGGTGGCGCGCGAGCAGCCGGAACACCGGCACCGAATACAGCCGGCCGAGCCCGAAGTTGGTCGGATCGGGGAAGTCGACGACGATCGCGTCGTACACGTCGGCGTTCGATTCGAGCCAGCGCACCGCATCGTCGTTGATCACCTGTACGCGCGGGTCCTTCAGCGAACCCTGGTTCAGCTTCACGAGCGGCGCCGAAGTCGAGAACAGCTTCGTCATCGCGGGGTCGAGATCGACGAGCGTGATCCGTTCGAGATTGCGGTGCTTGAGCAGTTCGCGCACCGCGAGGCCGTCGCCGCCGCCGAGCACGAGCACGCGCTTCGCCCACGGCAGCGCCTCGATCGTCGGATGGATCAGCGCCTCGTGATAACGATGCTCGTCGCGCGACGAGAACTGCAGGTTGCCGTTCAGGTACAGCCGCATGTCGTCGTGCCACTGCGTGAGCACGATGCGCTGGTACGGCGTCGTTTCCGAATAGATGGTCTCGTCGCCGTACACGCCGTGCTCGGCCCAGTGCGTGATGCGGTCCGACAGCGCGAAGCCGGCGACGAGCAGCCCGATCACGAGCGACGCGCGCATCAGCTTGCCGCGCACGTTGCGGATCTCGGCGCGGAACAGGTGCGTGGTCCACAGCGCGACGAACGCGTTCAGCAGCCCGAACAGGAAGCTCGTGCGCAACAGGCCGAGACGCGGCGCGAGCACGAGCGGGAAGATCAGCGACACGGCGAGCGAGCCGAGATAGTCGAAGGTCAGCACCTCGCTGACGGTATGGCGGAACGCCTGGCGGCGCTGCTGGAACGCGCGCATCACGAGCGGGATCTCCATCCCGATCAGCAGGCCGAGCGCGAGCACGAGCGCGTAGAGCGCCGCGCGGAACGGCGCGGCCAGCCACGCGAACACCGCGAACAGCAGCGCAGCCGACACGCCGCCGAGCAGGCCGACGAGCAGCTCGATGTCGACGAAGCGGTCGAGCACGTCGTCGTCCTCGACGAACTTCGCGAGCCACGAGCCGATCCCCATCGCGAACAGGTAGCAGCCGATCACCGACGAGAACTGCAGGATCGAATCGCCGAGCAGGTAGCTCGACAGCGCGCTGCTGATCAGTTCGTAGCCGAGCCCGCACGACGCGAGCACGAGGATCGACAGGACGAGCGCGCGCTTATGCAGCATGGCGCGTCCGTTGTGCAGTGCTCGTCAATGTGGATATACTGGCGCGGATTTTCGTGGGGTGGCCCGCCATGGGCCGGCCTGCGACGGGGCGGCGAACCGAGCACAAAATCCGAGGAAAAGAATGAATAGTGCCTATCTTTATGCGGTTCATTTGCTGTCGGCGTTCGTGCTGCTTTTCGTGTTCGCGGCAGTGTACCTGAAGGTCACCCCGTTCGACGAACTGGCCCTGATCCGCGACGGCAACGCGGCCGCGACGCTGTCGTTCGGCGGCGCGCTGGTCGGCTTCTGCCTGACGCTCGCGTCCAGCATCGCGCACAACTCGACGCTCGGCGAAGTCGTGCTGTGGGCCGTCGGCGCGATGGCCGTGCAGCTCGTCACCTACGCGGTGCTGACCCGCCTGATTCCCGGCATGAACCATGCGATCGAGGATCGCAACGTCGCGATGGGTGGCCTGATGGGCACCGCGTCGCTCGTCGTCGGCATCATCAATGCCGCCTGCCTGACCTGACACGCCACGCGTCCTGGGAGACCGACATGAGTCTGGGTTCGTTTATCCGCAAGCAGTTCATCGACGTCCTGCAATGGACGGAAGACACCGACGGCGTGCTGGCCTGGCGCTATCCGATGGAAGACCAGGAGATCCAGTACGGCGGCCAGCTGACCGTGCGCGAAACGCAGGTCGCGATCTTCGTCAACGAAGGCAAGGTCGCCGACGTGTTCCAGCCCGGGCTGTACAAGCTGGAAACGCGCACGCTGCCGGTGCTCACGTACCTGAAGAACTGGGACAAACTCTTTCAGTCGCCTTTCAAGTCGGATGTCTACTTCTTCAGCACGCGGCTGCAGCTCGGCCGGCGCTGGGGCACCGCGCAGCCGGTGACGATCCGCGATCGCGAATTCGGCTTCGTGCAGCTGCGCGCGTTCGGCATCTACTCGTACCGGATCGTCGATGCGGCCGCGTTCCACCGCGAGGTCAGCGGCACGCGCGCGCAGTACACGGTCGACGATCTCGAGCAGCAGCTGCGCAACCTGGTCGTCACCGCGATGAGCACGACGTTCGGTTCCGCTGACGTGCCGTTCGTCGACATGGCCGCGAACCAGACGCTGCTGTCGCAACGCGTCGCCGAGGCGCTGGTGCCGGTGTTCACGCGCTACGGCCTCGCGCTCGATGCATTCGCGGTCGAAAGCGTGTCGCTGCCGGCCGAGCTGCAAAAGGCGCTCGACCTGCGGATCGGCGCGGGGATGGCCGGCGATCTCGCCCGCGCGACGCAATACCAGACGGCGCAGGCGATTCCGCTGGCCGCGCAGAACCCGGGCGGCATCGCGGGTGTCGGCGCGGGGCTCGCGGCCGGCGCGGTGATCGGGCAGGCGATGGCCGGCCAGATCGCGGGCGCCGCGCAACCGGCGCCGGCCGCACCGCCCGCGCCCGTCGCGGCACCGGTTGCCGCCGCGCAGCCGGCCGCAGCGGCCGAAGGAACCGATTACGTGCAACGCCTCGAACAGCTGAAGGCGCTGCTCGACAAGGGCCTCGTCACCGAAGAGGACTATGCGCGCGCGAAGGCGGACATCCTCGCGAAGCTCACCCGGTAAGCGTCGCGCATGTTCAGTACTTCGTGCCCCCAGTGCGGCGCGCCGGTCGAGTTTCGCTCGGCGGCGGCGGTGATGGCCGTCTGCGCGTTCTGTCGCAGCACGCTGCTCAAGCGCGGTGCCGACGTCGAGCGCATCGGCGAGCTGGCCACGGTGCTCGACGACGCGTCGCCGATCCAGATCGGCACGGCCGGGTGCTACGGCAAGCGCACGTTCACGGTGCTCGGCCGCATCCAGATGACCTACGACGCCGGCATGTGGAGCGAGTGGTACGTCGTGTTCGACGACGGTGCATTCGGCTGGCTGTCGGATGCGTCGGGCCAGTATGCGGTCACGGTGCGCGAGCCCGACGATGCGTCGGGCGGCGCGTGGCCCGCGTTCGGCACGCTGGAGCCGGGCATGCGGATCGACCACGGCGGCCGCGCGTATCTCGTGTCCGACAGGCGTACCGCGCGCTGCACGGGCGGCGACGGCGAGTTGCCGTTTCGCATCGATGCGGGCTGGGAAGCGCGCGTCGTCGACCTGCGCACCGGCAACGCATTCGCGACCTACGACTATTCCGACGCCGAGGCGAACGGCGGGAGCCCGGCCGTCTACAGCGGCGAAGCGATGGCGTTCGACGCGCTCGCATTCACGGGACTGCGCGATATCGACAACGATACGCGCGAGAAACGGGGCGCGCAGATGGTGCCGTTCGCGTGCCCGAGCTGCGGCGCGCCGCTGTCGTATGCACCGAACCTGGCCGACTACGTCGTGTGCGGCAGTTGTCACGCGGGCGTGCAGTGCACGGCCGAGCAGCAGACCGTGTTCGCCGCGCAGCGCAAGCTCGATGCGGTGAAAGGCGCGCTGGAACTCGGTGCGACCGGCACGTTCGACGGCGTGAAGTACACGGTGATCGGCATGATGCGTTGCCGCGTGCCGGACGACGACGAAACGTGGGACGAATACCTGCTGCTGAACCCGAAGCGCGGCTTCCTGTGGCTCGTGCAGAGCGAAGGGCGCTGGGAACGCGTGCAGGTGCTCGATCACTGGCCGACGATCGGCGGCGAGTCCGACGTCACCGACGAAGGCAAGACCTATCGACTGCGTGAGACGTACGACTCGGAAGTCGTGTACGTGGTCGGCGCGTTCAACTGGCGCGTGCAGGTCGGCGACCGCACGTCGATCGCCGACTACGGCTGGCAGAAGGACAAGCTCACGCGCGAGCGCAGTGCCGCGGAAATCGTCTGGTCGCGTGCGCGGCCGCTGTCGGCCAGCGCACTGGCCGAACGCTTCGCGACGCCGGCGCTCGCGACGGCAGCGGTTGCGTCCGCAACGGGTTCCGCCGGGACGTCGACGGGCCTGTTCGGTGCGAAGCAGCCGCACAGCTTCGCACCGCTGCCGATCGTGTTCAGCGCGATGCTCGTGATCTTCAACCTGGGTTCGCTGTTCTCGTTCAGCGGCCGCTCCGTCTACGTGCTGATCGGCCTGCTCGTGCTGTGGCTGCCTGAATGGTTGTGGAGGGGCTTCGCGTCCGACGGGGGCAACTCGTAATGCGTTACATCCTCTACGGACTTTACGGGCTGATCGTCGTCACGTTGTTCAGCTGCGCATCGCTCGGCGGAAGCGGTTCGGGCGGCGGCGGGTGGGGCAGTTCGTCGGCGCGCAGCGGCTATTCGTCGTACGGGTCGCACAAATGACGGCGCGTGACGGTATCGCCGCGCCGCGTGCGACGCTCGGCTCGCACGTGCTGGCCGATCTCGCCGGCATCGACGCGATGCTGCTGCGCGATGCGGCGCGGCTCGAGACGATTCTCACCGACGCCGCGCAGCAGGCCGGCGCACGCGTGATCGGCGCGCATTTCCATCATTTCGGCGGCGAGCATGGGGTGACGGGTGTCGTGCTGCTCGCGGAGTCGCACATCACGATTCATACGTGGCCGGAGCACGGCTTCGCGGCCGTCGACGCGTTCATGTGCGGCGCCGCGCGCGCGGCCGAGGCGGTCGATGCGATCGCCGCCGCGCTCGGCACGCACGCGCAGGTCCGGCAGCAGGTGGCGCGCGGCGTCGCGTAAGCGGTCGGGTTGCAGGCGCCGGCGGCGCGCGCGCGATGACGCGCACGCACCGATGGCGCGAACCGCTTATGATCGTGCGGTACGACGTCCCCACGCAGAGGCCCCCATGCACATCGCCATCCTGACCTTCGACGGTTTCAACGAACTCGATTCGCTGATCGCGCTCGGCATTCTCAACCGGGTCAAGCAGCCGGGCTGGCGGGTTTCGATCGCGAGCCCGACCGCCCGCGTGCGCTCGATGAACGGTGTGACGATCGACGCGCAAGCGTCGCTGCAGGACGCCCGCGACGCAGACGCCGTGCTGGTGGGCAGCGGTGTGCGGACCCGCGACGTCGTCGCCGATGCCGCGTTGATGGCGCAATTGCAGTTCGACCCCGCGCGGCAGTTGCTCGGCGCGCAGTGCTCGGGCACGCTCGTGCTGGCGAAGCTGGGATGGCTCGGCGATGTCCCCGCGTGTACCGACCTGACCACGAAGCCGTGGGTGCAGGAAGCCGGCGTGGCCGTGCTCGACCAGCCGTTCGTGGCCAGCGGGAACGTCGCGACCGCCGGCGGGTGCCTGTCGTCGCAGTATCTGGCCGCGTGGTTCATCGCGCGTCTGGCCGGCGTCGAGGCCGCGCGCAGTGCGATTCACTATGTCGCGCCGGTGGGAGAGAAGGACGATTACGTGTCGCGCGCGATCGCGAATATTTCGCCGTTCCTCTGATGCGCGCGGCGTCGCGCGTCAGTGCGGCAGCGCTTCGGCTTCGGCCCAACGCTTGAACGAGTCGAGACGCCGGCGCGTCTGCACGAGATAGAACGCGCCGATCAGCGGTTCGAGCAGCCAGCGCAGCCATGCCGGCTGCGCACGGAAGTGATACGTGAACTTCACTTCGGTCGTGCCCGGTGTGCGCTCGGTGAAATTCCAGCTGCCGCTGAAGCGTTCGAGCACCTTCGGCCCGTCGACCATTTCGACGGCCGCGACCTGCGGCGGACGGTACGAGATGTAGCGCGACACCATCGTCGCGCCCGACTGGCTGCGGCAGAACGCATCGACGCCGACGTCGGCCGTCATCCCGTCGGGGAGATACGCGTCGGCAAGGAAGCTGTCCCACACGAGCCGCCGCGCGTAGTCCTGCGACCACGTGAAGAGGCGTCTGCGATCGACGCCGACGATCCGGCTGACTGAGATCCTCATGATGGGTAGCAAGCGCAACGATGTAATCGGGATGAAATCGAGTGTAACCCGCCAAAGCAGAGCAATTCTTCAGACTTCGTCAAGTCGAGCGCGCGCTCGATTGACCTTCTCCGGGAATTCCCCTACGATCGATTCCATGCCTTCGGGACAGACCCGAAGCGTTTCAATCTCTTGAGGGAGCCTCATGAGTACGCAACAGAACCGGCGCTTCGACGCGCTCGTTTTCATTGGTCGTTTCCAGCCTCCGCATCGTGGTCACCTGAACGTGCTGAAGTCCGCACTGAGCAGGGCCGAGCGCGTATGCGTGCTGGTCGGGTCGACCGACAAGCCCCGCACCATCAAGGATCCGTTCTCGTTCGACGAGCGCTGCCAGATGCTGGCTTCGCTGCTCGAGCCGTCCGAGCGCGAGCGCGTGACGGTCGCGCCCGTGCAGGATTCGACGTACAACGACGGCGACTGGGTGCGCTGGGTGCAGGATGCCGTGGCCGCCTCGCTCGGCGAGGTCGCGCAGCGCAGGGTCGGGCTGATCGGCCACGAGAAGGACGCCACGTCGTATTACCTGCGGATGTTCCCGCAATGGGAGCTCGTCGACGTCGATGCGACCGAAGACATCTCCGCCACCGAAATCCGCGACCAGTATTTCGCCGAACGCACCAACAGCTTCGTGCAATGGGCCGTGCCGGAACCCGTGTTCGGCTGGCTCGAACGTTTTCGCACGCAGCCGGCATTCGCACAGCTGAAGGCCGAGGCCGAATTCATCGCCGGGTATCGCAAGGCGTGGTTGGCCGCACCGTATCCGGTCACGTTCGTGACGGTCGACGCGGTGGTCGTGCACTCGGGCCATATCCTGCTCGTGCGCCGGCGCAGCGAACCGGGCCGCGGCCTGTGGGCGCTGCCGGGCGGGTTCGTAAACCAGGACGAACGGCTCGACGCGGCCTGCATCCGTGAACTGCGCGAGGAGACCGGCCTGAAGCTGCCGGAGCCCGTGCTGCGCGGCTCGATCAAGGATCGCCAGGTATTCGATCATCCGACGCGCTCGCTGCGCGGCCGCACGATCACGCACGCGTGCCTGTTCAACTTCCCGACCGGCGAGTTGCCGCGCGTGAAGGGCAGCGACGACGCCGACAAGGCGCGCTGGGTGCCGCTCAACGAATTCGCGCAGATGCGCAATGTGATGTTCGAGGATCACTTCGAGATCGCATATCACTTCCTGGGGAAGCTGTGACACGCTGATTCCCCGGATTCCGGTCCGCTGCGACAGACGCGGCGGCACGTCAACGGCCTAGAGGAGCTCTAGCCATGCAAAACGATCCCGGCGGCTTTGCCGCGGTTCTCGCCAATCCGATCCTCAACACGGATTCGTACAAGGCTTCCCACTTTCTGCAATACCCGCCCGACGCGCAGGCGATGTTCTCGTACGTCGAGTCGCGCGGCGGCCGCTACGACCGCACGCTGTTCTTCGGCCTGCAGATGCTGCTGAAGGAATATCTGTGCCGGCCGGTCACGCACGCGATGATCGACGACGCGCGCGATTTCTTCGCGGTGCACGGCGAACCGTTCAACGAGGACGGCTGGCGCCATGTCGTCGAGCACTACGACGGCTACCTGCCCGTGAGGATCCGGGCAGTGCCCGAAGGTTCGATCGTGCCCGTGCGCAACGTGCTGATGACCGTCGAATGCGACGACCCGAAGGTGTTCTGGCTCGCGTCGTATCTGGAGACGATGCTGCTGCGCGTGTGGTACCCGGTGACGGTCGCGACGCGCAGCTGGCACCTGCGGCAGACGATCCGCCGCTTTCTCGAGAAGACCGACGACGATCTCGCGCAGCTGCCGTTCAAGCTGCACGACTTCGGCGCGCGCGGCGTATCGAGCGCGGAATCGGCCGCGATCGGCGGTGCGGCGCACCTCGTGAGCTTCATGGGTTCGGACACGGTGCTCGGCGTGCTGGCCGCGAACCGCTTCTATCGCGAGCCGATGGCCGCGTATTCGGTGCCAGCGGCCGAGCACAGCACGATCACGTCGTGGGGGCGTGAACACGAAGTCGATGCATACCGGAACATGATTGCTCGCTTCGGTTTGCCCGGCGCGATCGTGTCGGTCGTGTCGGACTCCTATGATCTGTTCGCCGCGCTTGAACTGTGGGGCGGCCCGCTGCGCCACGCGGTGATCGACTCGGGCGCGACGCTCGTCGTGCGTCCCGATTCGGGCGACCCGGTGGCGATCGTGCTGCAGACCGTGCGCGCGCTCGACGCTTCGTTTGGCTCGACCGTGAACGGCAAGGGGCGGCGCGTGCTGAACCGCGTGCGCGTGATCCAGGGCGACGGCGTCGACGAGCTGTCGATCGACGCGATCCTTTCCGCACTCGACGACGCGGGCTACGCGGCCGGCAACGTCGTGTTCGGGATGGGCGGCGCGCTGCTGCAGCAGGTGAATCGCGATACGCAGCGCTTCGCGATGAAGTGCTCGGCGATCCGGCGCGACGGCGTGTGGCACGACGTGAGCAAGGATCCGGTTACCGATCCGGGCAAGCGCTCGAAGAAGGGCCGGCTCACGCTGCTGCGCAATCGGCGCACGGGAGAATACCGGACAGTGACGCTGCCGGTCGCGTGGGACGATCGCGCGCTGGAAGGCGAGTGGGACGACGCGCTCGAAACGGTGTTCGATACCGGGCGGATGCCGGTCGATACGACGTTCGCCGAGGTGCGGGCGAGGGCGCACGCGGGCGAGCAGTGACACGCGCGCCGGGGTGAGGCGGCAACGCGCGTCACCCCGGCGATGTCAGGGCGTGTCGTGCAGCCGGCCCATTCGCACGGGTAGTCCGCTGTTTCAAGGCCCGGTTCGTGTGCGCATCGCATCGGCGATTGCGTCGCGCACGCAACCCGCGGCGATTTCCGACGCGCGCGTGCGTGCCGCCCGCGCCAGACGCGCGATCACCAGCGGCTGGATCACGGTGGATTCCCGAATCGCACATTCGACGACGAGCGGCGAGCGCGAGACCACCGGGCTTTGCGTGATCAGCAGCGACACGCCGAGCCCGCTCGCGACCATTGCCCGAACCAGTTCGATCGAGACCGCGCGATAGCGCACGTTCGGAGACAAGCCGCATTGCCAGAACGGCGCCATCAGGAAGTCGCGGCTGTGCGGCAGGTCGATCAGGATGAACGGATACGCGGCGAGATCGCGTAACGAAATCGCGCGCTTGCGTTTCGCCAGCGCGGACCCTGCAGGTACGAGCGCATAGGGCCGCAATTCGGCGAGGCACTCGCGCTCGATGTCTTCGGGCAGGCCGACGTCGTACATCAACGCGAAATCGATCTGCTGCTTGTGCAGGGCAATGTCGAGCTGTGCCAGATCGCCTTCCACGAAACGGATTTCGAGGCGCGGATGGCGCTGCTGCGCGAGTTCCAGCACGCGCGGCAAATAGACCGGCGCGATCGTGCTGAATACGCCGATATGGACGATGCCGCCCGGCTCGTCACCGATATCGTCGGTCGCGAATGCGGATGCCGACGCCAGCAACTGGCGCGCCTCGGCGAGCTTGCGTTCGCCGAAATGCGTAAGCGTCATCCGCGTGCCCGCGCCGCGCGTGAACAGCCGGTCGTCGAACAGCGCTTCGAGCTCGCGGATCGCGACCGAGATCGATGGTTGCGACACGTTGAGCTGGACCGCGGCTGCGGTTGTGCTGCCCGATTCGGCGGCAGCGACGAAATAGCGAAGCAGTCTCAGCGACAGAGCCATGGCGAACCCATATGAAAATCGTATAGGTGTTAATTTATTCCGATATTTTATCTGATTGCCCCGCTCGAACAGAATCACTGCATCGGCCGATTCGGCCCGACCTTCAGGAGAAAGATGCCGTGACTGTGTCCAGGCTGCCGCTCGACGGCATACGCGTGATCGATTTTTCCCGGGTGCTGGCGGGGCCGCTGTGTTCGGCGTTGCTCGGCGATCTCGGCGCCGACGTGATCAAGATCGAGCCGCCCGCGGGTGACGACTATCGGGCGATCGGCCCGTTTGCGAATGGCGAGAGCGGGCTGTTCGGCGCGATGAACCGCAACAAGCGTAGTGTCGTGATCGACCTGAAGACCTCCGACGGCCAGGCGCTTGCGCAGTCGTTGTGCGCCAGTGCTGATGTCGTCGTCGAGAACTTTCGCCCCGGCGTGGCCGATCGGCTCGGGATCGGTTACGCGACGCTGTCGGCCCGCAACCCGGCGCTGGTGTACGCGAGCGTGTCAGGATTCGGGCAGACTGGCCCGGAATCGCGCCGGCCGGCGTACGACATCATCCTGCAGGCGATGTGCGGGCTGATGGATGCGACCGGTGCACCCGACGGCGAGCCGACACTCGTCGGCGATTCGGTGTCCGATGTGGTCAGCGGGATTTTTGCGTCATGGGGCGTGCTCGCGGCGCTGATCGCGCGCGATCGCACCGGACAGGGCACGCACGTAGACGTGTCGATGTTCGATGCGACGATGAGCCTGACCGCTGCACTGGTCGCGCGTTACGCGACCACCGGCATTGCGCCGCGGCGCGTTGGCAATCGCCATCCGACGTCCGCGCCGTTCGGCGCATATCGTGCCGCGGATGGCCATTTCGTCGTCGCGGTGCTCAACAACAAGCTGTTCGGTTTGCTTGCCGACACGATCGGCCAGCCGGTGCTGGTCGACGATGCACGTTTCGCGTCCGACACGTTGCGCTGTGAACACGAAGCGGCGTTGCGCGCGTACATCGAGCGGTGGGCCGCGACGCGCTCGGTCGACGAGATCAACGCGACGCTGGCCGCGGCGGGCATTCCGGTCGCACCGATCCGGAACATACGGCAAGCGCTCGAAAGCGAGCAGGCACGTACACGGCGACTGCTCATCGATACCACCGCGGCCGACGGCTCGCCGATCCGGTTGCCCGCGCAACCTCTGAAGTTTTCCGCGTATCCCGACACCCGCACCACCCGCGCGCCGCAGCTCGGCGAACACACGTACGCCGTGCTCGGGCAGGTGCTCGGCCTCGACGAAGCAACGATCGCCGCATTGGCGAAGGCGGGCGTGATTCACGCGGCACCCGAGCCGACCGACGGCGGCGCTGCCGAGCCGTCGCGACAGACCGAAACCCATCAGGAGATGAACGATGCTTAAACGATTGGGCGTCAGCGATGCCGACCTCGAAATTGCTGACGCGATCCGCCGCTTCGCACAAGCCGAACTCGCACCGCACGCGGCGCAGGTCGATCGCGACGAGACGTCGACCACGCGTTACGTGCCCGCGCTGGCCGAACTCGGCGTGATGGGGATGAATCTGCCGGAGCGCTGGGGCGGC
This sequence comes from Burkholderia sp. BCC1993, assembly GCF_905339865.1. NCBI lineage: Bacteria > Pseudomonadati > Pseudomonadota > Betaproteobacteria > Burkholderiales > Burkholderiaceae > Burkholderia > Burkholderia sp. BCC1993. The sequence goes on from NZ_CAJPGZ010000013.1 coordinate 251,078, forward strand.
ATCGGCGCGGCGCCGGCCGCGATCGTCCTGTCGCTGGCCGAAATCGCGAACGCCTGCGCGGCGACGTCGTCGATGATCGGCGCGCACTATCTGGCGACCGATTCGGTGCTGATCGGCGGCGACGACGCGTTGCGCGCACGCTACCTGCCGGACGCCGCAAGCGGCGCGAAGCTCGGTGCGTTTGCGTTGACCGAGCCGCAGGCCGGCTCCAATCCGGCCGGCATGACGACCCAGGCCGTGCGCGACGGCGACACCTACCGGATTCGCGGCGTCAAGCACTTCATCTCGAACGCCGATGCCGCGCAGTTCATCGTCGTCTATGCGAAAACCTCGCCCGAGCTCGGGACGCGAGGCATCAGCGCGTTCGTCGTCGATCGCGATACGCCCGGCGTGTCGGTGTCGTCGCCGGAGAAACTGATGGGCATTCACGGTGCGCCCGCGCACGAAGTCGCATTCGATTGCATGGTGCCGGCCTCGAACCGGCTCGGCGATGAAGGGAGCGGCTTCCGCATCGCGATGAAGGTGCTCGACAACAGCCGGCTCGACGTCGCGGCGACGAGCCTCGGCATTGCGGAGGCCGCTCTGGGCGACGCGATCGACTGGGCGAAGCAGCGTCACGTTGGCGGCGAGGCGCTCGCGAACAAGCAGGGGCTGCAATGGCGATTCGCCGACATGAAGACGCAGCTCGAAGCCGCATGGCTGCTGACGCTGCAGGCCGCGGCGCGGCGCGCTGCCGGCGAACCGTTTACCGACCTGGCGTCGATGGCGAAACTGTATGCGTCGGAGATGGTCGCGTTCGTGACCGATGCGGCACTGCAAATTCACGGCGGCTATGGGTTCACGCGCGAAATGCGGATCGAACGACTCGTTCGGGACGCGCGCATTCTGCGGATCTACGAAGGATCGTCGGAGATCCAGCGCACGGTGATTGCACGCACGATGCTGGCATGACGGCACGTGAAATCGAACAAGGAGACGCGTGGTGAAAGTATTGGTGACGGTGAAAAGGGTCGTCGACGCAAATGTGAAGGTCGGCGTGAAATCCGATCAATCCGGTGTTGACATCGCGAACGTGAAAATGTCGATGAACCCGTTCGACGAAATCGCGGTGGAAGAAGCGGTGCGGCTGAAGGAAGCGGGTGTCGCGACCGAAGTGATCGCGGTGTCGGTG